>DASRMZ010000201.1:0-13618 GCA_035647675.1 Thermoclostridium sp.
CTTTAATTACAAAAGAGTTAATAGATAATGAAATTGAGCCCGAAATAATTGACAAAATGGTGCAAAAAATTAAACAAGTAATTAAAGAACCATACAATTATGACGAAATAAAAGATGTCGCGAAAAAAACAATAAAGGAACTACTGGGTCAATCTGAAACTATAAAATTTCGTCACGATGGAAAACCTACTGTTGTCATACTTTTAGGACCTACAGGGGTAGGCAAGACCACTACTATTGCAAAAATTGCTGCAGATTATTCTTTGAACCATGACAAGAAGGTTGCATTTATTACTGCAGATACATATAGAATTGCAGCAGTTGAACAACTTAAGACTTATGCCGAAATATTAAATATACCTGTTTCGGTTATATACACACCGCATGAAATAAAGGATGCTATTGCAAAATACCAGGACAAGGATCTTATTTTAGTTGATACAGCAGGACGTAGCCATAAAAACAAAAATCAGTTTTCTGAACTTAAGATGCTGGTTAATTATACACAAGCTGATGAAGCATTCCTTGTATTAAGCTGTAGTATAGGACGTATTGCTTGTAGAGATATTTTGAAACACTATAGCTTCTTAACAGATTATAAACTTATTTTTACCAAGCTTGATGAAGTGCTTGTTCCAGGAATTATTCTTAATGTTAGATATGCTACTGGTAAACCTCTTTCTTATGTAACAGCCGGGCAGAATGTACCCGATGATATTGAGGTTGCAGATATTGCTAATATTGCAAAAGATTTGTTTCAATAGTAATTAAGTATTGTTTAAGAAAAAATTAGTTTTATAAAAAGCCGGAGGCCTTGTTATGAATGATCAAGCAGAGAAACTTAGAAATATTGTAAAAAACAAAAAAGAGAATATTAATTCAGAAGTTGAGGGGCAAAGCAAAAATGCTGCAAGGGTCATTGCTGTTACAAGTGGAAAGGGTGGGGTTGGAAAGACTAATATAACAGTTAACCTTGCTATTGCATTGAGCAAGAAGGGCCTTAGAGTGGTTATACTTGATGTGGACTTAGGGTTGGCAAACATTGATATTTTGTTAGGTAAGTCTACAAGGTATACGCTTGTAGAGCTGATACGAGGGGAGCGGAATATTTTTGAGGTGCTGGCTGATGGTCCGGACAATGTAAAGTTTATTTCAGGGGGATCAGGGGTGGATGAACTAGCCCAGCTGGACAAATCACAAATTGAGAACCTTGTTTCAAATATTGCACTTTTAGACAAGCTATGTGATGTTATTCTTATAGATACTGGTGCAGGCATTTCAAATAGCGTGGTTAGTTTTTTAATGGCTGCTGATGAAATATTGCTTGTAACTACGCCAGAGCCTACTGCAATAACAGATGGATATGCAATGATAAAGACTATAATGCGCAAAGATAGACATAAAATCGTTAAGGTAATTGTTAACAAAGCCGATTCAATTAGAGAGGCTGAGGATGTTTTGGATAAGCTTTTTATGGTATCTGAAAGGTTTCTATCTTTTGAATTGCAAAAGATGGGGTATATATTAAATGATGAGTGTGTTACAAAGGCTGTAAAACAACAAAATCCTTTTTCCTTAGTTTACCCAAAAAGCCATGCAACTTATCAGGTAACGCAGATGGCAGAAACACTTTTACACAAGGAAAATGATATTGCCGATGATAACACAAATATATATGGGAAGGGAATAAGAGGTTTTTTCAACAGGCTTTTAGGGACACCAGGTATGTAGATTTTTTAATTGACAGAAGATTGTAGAAGTTGGTGAAAAGAATATGAAGTACCATCAAATAGTATTGGGTACAAAGATTGAATTGGAGTTGTATGACAGAAACGGTGACAAAACACATAGCAACATTCTTGTAAGCCAATATGAGTCATATAATGAAGAAAATAATATTATGGAAATACACGTTCCATTTTCTAAAGCATACATGTATTCAGTCCCTGCTAAAGCGCAAATTGGAGTTATTTTTTCATTTGAAAGAGAAACATATATGTTTATAGCTGAGGTAGTCAAAAATGTATATGTAAAGCCTATTCCTATGCTTTTGATTAAACCCATAAGCGGCATTGAAAAGATTCAGAGAAGACAATTTTTCCGGATGGAGTGTAGGGTAAATGTGTCTTATTGTGTTTTGGATTCGCTAGATAATATAGAATTTGAAAAAAAGCCAGATGAATTATATATTAAATGTTATACTATTGACATAAGTGGTGGTGGTGTTCGCATTTTAACAAAGCACGAACACGAAGCAGGAACAATTATCAAAGCCTTTATAGAGCTTGGTCAAGAAATTTGCTTAATTAATAAGATTGTGCGTTCGACACAAGTTGTAGAGCGTGGAAGATACATGTATAATACTGCTGCTGAGATTAAACAAATTCAAGACAAAGACCGTGAGGAAATTATCCGCTATGTATTCGAAACCCAAAGGGAGAGACTTAAAAACAGGATAGATACGGATTTAGGATCGATAAGTGATTAGAAACAAGATATATCAGCAGTCAAAGCTTTTGCGATGTAACCTATATAATAGCCGTACAATGCATGGGGACGAGCTCTTATGCACGCTACAACATATTATAAAGCGGTATGCAAAATATATAACATCGCAAAATGCTCAATACTCAAAGATATGTTAAATAAAGCCGATATGGTATAAAGAAAGCAGTATGTGGGGGTGTAGACAGAATGAAGATAAATCAATATATTGATTTGTTTGTCGAAGAATCAAGAGAGCATCTACAAGAGTTGAATACTTCGTTGCTTACACTAGAGAAGGATCCTGACAACAACTCAGTACTAAATGAAATATTTAGAGTTGCGCATACAATTAAAGGTATGGCAGGCACAATGGGTTTCAATCTAATGGCAACTTTGACTCACCATATGGAAGATGTGTTGGAGGGCCTTAGAAAAGGTCAGCTAAAAGTAACAACCGAATTGGTAGATGTTTTATTTCAGTGTCTTGACGCATTGGAAGTCTATGTAGAAAATGTTGTACAGACAAGCAGGGAGGGAGACAAGGAATACAAGGGAATAATTGAATTTCTTGTGAAGATTTCAACCACTAACAAGTCAGCACAATCCTCTGGTAAGTTTAAAAAAATTGCTACCCAGAAGAAAAACGAAGCTGGCGTTGACTATGGCTTAAAGTACAATATCTATGATAAAAATATTATAGAAACAGCATTCCAAGAATCACTAAATGTTTATGAAATATACATTGAGCTTGACAAAAGATGTTTATTAAAGGCAGCGAGGGCTTTTATTATATTCCAGGTTCTAGAAAAACATTCTGAAATTATGAAATCATTCCCCACTGTTGAAGATATTGAAGATGAAAAGTTTGATTTTTATTTCACTGTAATGATTATTACAAAAGAGAGTGAAGAGTTTTTTATTAAAGAACTAAATGCGGTGTCTGAGGTTCGGGATGTGCAGGTTAAGCCAATTACTCAAAAGATAATAAACAACATGGCTTTATCAACCGATGACGACTGTGAACAAAAAAAGAAAAATGACTTAAAACAACGGGACGATAAAGAACAGAAAGCTAGCGCATCGGATAAAAAGAGACTAAGCTCTAAAACTGTGCGCGTTGATATAGATAGGCTTGACGTGCTTATGAACCTTGTAAGCGAGCTTATCATTATTAAAACAAGATTAGATGATATTTCAACAGAAAACAGAAACAAAGATTACGATCAAACAGTTGAAAGTCTTGAGAGGGTTACAACCAGTATGCACGATGCTGTTATGAAAGTAAGGATGGTGCCTGTTGAATCTGTTTTTAACCGGTTCCCTAGAATGGTAAGGGATATATCAAAGGAACTTGATAAAAAAATTGTTTTAAATATGTCGGGTGAGGATACCGAGCTTGATAGATCTGTTATTGATGAGATCGGCGATCCTCTTATTCATATTATTAGAAATTCTGGAGATCATGGAATTGAGACACCCGAAGAGAGAATATTGAAGGGAAAAGATTCCGTTGGGAACATATGGCTTAGAGCATTCCATGATGGAAATAATGTGGTCATAGAGGTAGAGGATGATGGAAAAGGAATAAATATTGAAGAGGTACGTAAAAAGATACTTGCCAACGGACTCGAAAGTGAAGAAAGTATTAATGGATTATCTGATGAAGAGATTATTCAATATCTGTTCCAACCCAGTTTCAGTACATCGGATGAAGTTACCGATATATCTGGTAGAGGGGTTGGGTTAGATGTTGTAAAGACAAAGATAGAAACACTTGGTGGAAATGTTGAATTAGTCTCAAATTATGAAAAGGGAAGCAAAACAATAGTCCGAATACCATTGACTTTAGCCATCATACAAGCACTTTTGGTAATGGTTGGTGATGAGAAGTATGCAATTCCTTTAGGTTCTATTAATGAAATATACAATATCAATCCAAAGGATATTCAGTTTGTTCGAAATCAAGAGGTAACTTTACTTAGAGATATGGTTATTCCTATTATTCGTTTACACAATGTTTTGGATATTGAGGCTGAAGAAAATCTTGATAATAAGCCACTTACATGTGTGGTTGTAAAAAAAGGCGACAAATTCTCAGGATTAATAGTGGATTCACTTATTGGACAGCAAGAAATTGTAATTAAATCCCTAGGTAAGCTGTTAAGTAGTATTCGATTTATCGCTGGTGCCACTATCTTAGGTGATGGTAATGTTGCTCTGATACTTGATATCAATTCAATAGTATAATTTATTATAAGGAGGGATTAAATAGTGGGAACGGAAAAAAAGCAATATGTTATATTTCAAATAGGCAATGATGAATATGGTGCAGATATAAATAAGGTAACGATTATAGAAAGAATACTCAATATAACAAGAGTACCAAAAACCCCACCTTATATAAAAGGAGTTATTAACCTACGCGGCGAAATTATTCCGGTAATGGAGCTGCGAACTCGTCTAGATATGCCGGAAATACAGGACGATGACGACACAAGGATTATTATTGTTGATGTTAATAAAATTAGCTATGGTATTAAAGTAGATTCAGTGTCGGAGGTTTTTGAGATTGATGAGGCTGAGGTTGAAAGTACTTCAGGAATTATAAATGATATAAGCATGGATTATGTTAGTGGGGTTGCAAAGCACGGCTCAAATCTTATAACAATATTAAACATTGAAAAGCTTGTATCTGAACTGCTTATTACATAGCTTTAATATCTTATAATAAAAGACTTTTAAGATGTAACAGCAAAAAGCTCACCTGTACAATATGTGCTGGCAAACTCTTATGATAACCACAATATATTATACAGATGCATGCAAAATATGTTACGTTGCAAAAAGCTAAATAAAAGAAAGGTTTTTGACATGGAAGCATCATCATTAACTTCATATCATCTCGATATATTAAAAGAAATTGGAAATATCGGTGCCGGAAATGCTGCAACAGCACTTGCGAAATTAATTGACAAAAAAGTGGATATGAAAGTCCCACAGGTCAGAATTATGGGTTTTTCCGAGATAAGCGATGTTCTTGGAGGTGCAGAAACACCTGTTGTGGGTGTTCTTCTTGGTATTCATGGTGATATTTCTGGATATATCCTTTTTTTACTTGAAGAAAAAGCAGCACACATACTTGTAAACCTATTGATGGGTAAAAAAGCTGATGATGAGTTTGAATATAATGAAATATCCCTGTCAGCACTAAAGGAAGTAGGGAACATATTAACCGGATCATATTTATCATCTTTGTCTATCCTTACCAACTTATCAATAGTTTCAGGAGTTCCCGATATTGCTATCGACATGGCAGGCGCAATTTTAAGCGTTCCTGCAATAGAATTTGCCACAACAGCAGATGTTGTATTATATATAGAGACCGAATTCGCTGAGGGAGACAAGAGCGTTATTGGCGACTTTTTCCTTGTGCCGGATTCAGCATCATACATAAAATTGCTAAAAACACTAGGAGCAATGTGCTAATGACTGAAAATATAATAAAAGTAGGGATGGCAGATTTGAAGCATACCCTACATCCAGGTATACTAACGACCTTGGGGCTGGGATCATGTGTTGGGATCGCGTTATATGACACAAAAACAAAAATCATTGGACTTGCACATATTATGCTTCCCTGGTCGGAACAAACAAAAAATAATGCAAACAAAGCAAAATTTGCGGATACAGGTATCGAACTTCTTATAGACAATATGGTTGCCAGCGGTGCGAGAAAAAACAGTATTGTTGCAAAATTGGCAGGAGGAGCTCAAATGTTTTCCTTCTCCTCAGCTTCTGATATGCTTAGGGTAGGGGAGAGAAATGTCAAGGCTACAAAAGAGGTTTTGGTGAAAATGCATATACCTATCATATCTGAGGATACTGGTGGTAATCACGGTAGAACCATAGAGTTTTATTCGACTGATGGCCGCTTAATGATTAGGACCATAGGACACGGGGTTAATTACATATAGTAAGCACGCCATTGTGCTACATTACGGGAATAAATAAAACCATATAAAGGCATCTATTTTTATATGAACAATACTTTTGGGTGCTATGTATGGAAACAAAATCGGTTTTTTCGGGAGTATAACATGCATTACCTTCGAAAGCTGCCCCTTTTATTTGCACTAATTGCAGCTATTTTAATAGGGGTATTAGGTCTTTCTTCCTCAATGTCTAACAAAAAAATATTGACGATTATGACAATATCCATGGTGTTCTTTTTCATCACGGGTCTATATGTGCGTTCTACGGTTTTAAGTATTATTTATGAGGTCAATGAAAAGAAGAAAGAAAACAATGAGCTAGAAAATCAGGATGAACAAGGAAACCCGGCGGATATGGTAAATCAGGAAGAGTCGGAAAATCAAGATGGGCAAAAAAATAACCAGGAAGATACAAGTCGAATATATGAAGATGACTTTGAGCCATTGAGAGTAAGTGAATTTATTAGAAATGAACTTAGACAGCCGTAAATTATAAAGCATTTTTAATGTAGTCTTTAAGGACAACTTTCAAGAACATACAAGCTTTACCCCACGCAAACTCCTCGGCCGATCTCAAGTCAAAGCTAAAGAAACATAAGCAAAACTTTAAGAAAGCCTTTATAATCTCAAAAATCCTAAGCCAAATTTCAAGACCAGTTTTAATATAAGTAAGTAACATAAACTTTCCAGTCAATTGATGGGGAGTCTGTCGACATTTCGACAAAAAAAATAACAAGAATATTGTGAATCAAAGTAGAAAAGGAATGAAAAGGGTTGACATATGTTGTATGTAGGGTAGAATAATAATATAGATATAGTTGTAAAGAGTATTGCACTATGTTTTATAAGGTTTTTACAAAAGATAAGCCAAACAAGGCTGTCAATCTGGAATGGAGGGTAACTATGTCTTCTACCGCTCTGCAAAGACAGCAGGCATTATGGAAACAATATGCTGAATCGAAGGATCAGTCAATTAAAGAGCAGCTTATAATTGAATATGTTGATGTTATTAAATATGTTGCTGGACGGCTCAGTATGTACTTTGGATCAAATGTTGAATATGATGATCTTGTTGGATACGGTGTTTTTGGACTGATTGATGCTATTGACAAGTTTGATATTAATAAAGGTGTAAAGTTTGAAACCTATGCATCTTTAAGAGTTCGCGGTTCAATTATTGATAGTATACGTGAATTAGATTGGGTTCCCCGCTCACTACGAAAAAAAAGTAAGGATGTTGAAAAAGCCTTTTCTGAATTAGAAAATGAATTAGGTCGTGCTGCAACAGATGAGCAAGTTGCAGAGAGGCTAGGCATTACAGTAGATGATCTTAATAAAACTTTACGCGATGTTAACATGTCTTCATTGATATCACTTGATGATTATCTTGAACAGAATTATGAAATTGGCTTTGATGCCATTCACGAGGGTGAAGATCTCATACCGGAGAAACGAATCGAAGTTACAGAAATAAAAGAAACCTTGGCACAGTCAATCGACAAACTTCCAGAAAAAGAAAAGATGGTGGTTTCTTTATATTATTATGAAGAGCTAACTTTAAAAGAGATAAGCGCCATTATGAAAGTGTCTGAATCAAGAATTTCACAGCTACATACAAAGGCAATTCTAAGAATGCGTACTAAATTAGAACGCCAAAAATATTTGCTTTTAGGATCATAAGGTGATGAGATGAACAACATAAATAAAGATGCATCTATAGAGCTTGCAGTAAGTCCGGATAAAATGAAAGCATTTATTAAGATTTCCGAGCCGAAGGGTGATGGGAAAACTGTAGGTATTCAAGAAATCGCATACGAAATGAAAAAAAAAGGAGTTATCTTTGGCATTAAGGAAGAAATGGTAAGATATATATCTGAAAAACCGATATATAACCAAAATATCTTGATAGCAGAGGGTCAGGCGCCAGTTCATGGGATTAGTGGTAAAGTTAATTTTTTATTTGATGTTAATAAAGATAGAAAACCAATAATAGCGGAAGATGGAAGTGTAAATTATAGAGAACTAAATTATATCGAAAGTGTAAAAAAGGATCAAAAGCTATGTGAAATTACTATGCCCATCCCAGGAAAGAATGGAAGAACCATTTTTGGTAATGCTATAAAAGCTGCAGAGGGCAAGGTGCCAAAAATTATCCGTGGTGCTAATGTATATGTAAGCAAGGATAAGTTAAACTTTTTTTCTAGCATTAATGGTCAAGTAAATTTTGCCGATGGGAAAATAACTATTCTCGCAACGCATGAAGTACAAGCAAACGTAGACAACTCTACCGGCAATATTAATTTTATAGGAAGCGTTTACATTCGTGGAAATGTGCTTTCGGGTTTTATAGTTGAAGCTGGTGGCGATGTTGAGGTTTTTGGCGTAGTTGAAGGTGCAACCATAAAAGCTGGGGGCGACATTGTTCTAAGAAGAGGAATGACGGGCAACAGTAAGGGCGTATTGATTGCAGGTGGAGATATAATTGCTAATTTTATTGAAAATGGCACTATTGAAGCAGCAAACGATATAAAAGCCGAATCGATTATGCATTCCAATGTTAAATGCGGAAACACTCTCGAGTTGGCTGGTAGAAAGGGTTTGCTGGTTGGCGGCGTTGCAAGAGTGGGCAGAGAGATTAAGGCAAAAGTAATAGGTAGTCATCTAGCCACTAGAACTCTCATAGAAGTAGGTTTGGACCCAAATTTGCGTGAAAGATATAAAGTAATTCGTACCGAAGCAATAACGCTAGAAGAGAATATAAAAAAGGCAGATCAAGCCATTAACCTTCTAAGAAGACTTGAAGCAGCAAATATGCTTACAGAAGACAAGAAGGAGATATTAGACAGGAGTTTAAGATCAAAGATATTTTATGAGAGTAAACTTTATGAATGTGGGGAAGAGATAACAAAATTAGAAGAAAAATTAAACATGGAAGCTTATGGACGCATAAGAGCTGAAAATTATATTTATAACGGTGTGAGAGTTTCAATTGGATCTGCTTCTTTACATGTTAAAGAAACACTACAGCGATGTACACTATACAAAGATGGTGCGGATATTAGGGTTGGTGCGTTCTAGTAGTTAATAATATATTGGAAGTGGTTTTATGTCCCTTAAACCTATTGATTTGCAAGTGATGATGCCAAAAGTAGTTGAAGTATCACGTATACAGGCTGACGAGCAGCAGCGTAACATTACGGCGCCGCAAAATAGCGCTGAGGCTGTTGAGGATGAGTCTGAAAAAAATATGGAGCAGGTCTATAGCAGAGAAGACACTTATGAAGCCAGCATTAACAACGAAAATAGAGGCAGCCGCAGAGAACCACAAAAACAAAACAAAGAAAACTCGACAGAGGAAGGAGATAAAAAAAAGCTATCTAATAAAAATGATGGTTCCACATCGGGTCATTTTATAGATGTGCGTCTATGATATACGTGAAAAACTAATTTATGGTTTTTAAGATGTAACATTAAAAAATATAAGCTACAAAATATACAACATGGAAAATGCTAAGTTCAGATAAAGAAATAAAATACAAGAGATAAGACGTTGAGGTGCATAAAATGGAGGCATTTTTTGTTAGCATTATATTAATTGGTATTTTAATTGTTTGTTTTGCTCTAATATGGATGGTTATTGAAAAAAAAAGAACACTGGACTACCGCTTAGAAATTGATGAACGCAGGTATGAGCTAAAACATATTATTGAGGACGCAGATCAGCTTTTAACCGAAATGAATAACTTTTCTAGTTATATTGTAAACCAGATGGAAGAAAAACAAAAATCCGTTGAAAATACTTTAAGGCAAGCTGATGAAAGTATAGATTGTCTGTATCAAAATATGTATATGGTATCAGCGCAAGCGCCCCAAGCCTTTAGAATTGAGATGGAACAGCAAGAACAGATCAAAGAGAATATTGGAAATATCAAAACTGAAGCAATTCAAGAGATTGAAGAAACTCAAGAAACCGATGAGCCTATTATAATCTCAAGAAAAAAAAGCAAACGCATACCCTTTAATGAAAGAAAACGTGAAGTGATAAAACTACACAAGAAGGGTATAAATAGCATAGAGATTGCAAAAATGCTGGATATGGGAAAAGGTGAGATTGAATTAATTTCACGCATGTGCCAGTAACACAGGGGAGACAAAGGGGGATTATTTTAAAAATATAGATGTAAATTACACAAAAGAACCACCCCCGTGTGTGAAATGTGTTAAAAGAAAGGATGTCTATGGGGAAGCTACATGGCAAAAGTGTATTGCTCGGTGTTGGTATAGGAGTTATTCTTACGGCATTAATAGCTCTAGTGTTTTCAATAGGTTACAGACCAGAGCTTGATAAAGATAAGGTAAAAGAACTTGCCCGTGGATACGGAATGGTGGATTTAAAAGATGTAAATAAGCCATTGAGAATCGAAATAAAAGAAGGGGACACAATTACTCATATTGCTAAGCAATTAGCTGAAAAGGGTCTTATACAGGATGAAGTATCATTTCAAATTAAAGTAGTTAATAGAAATCTAAAAGAGCAGATCAAAACTGGAATCTTTGAGCTCAATGGGGACGAAAGTGAGGATGTTATTATTGAAATAATAACACAATAATCACAAGACACCAAGCGCGCAAATTCCAACTAAATATATTAAAAACAGATGTGACACAGTTCCCACCGCATTGACATGTGGCTATTGAGATTATTTATATTTTGAAAGGATGATCTTTCCATAAGTATAAGCAATGAAATACATAGCAAGTATTTCCTTTATTCAATAGATATAATAGTATTGTAGGTAAAGCATATTTTTGGGTATTAATATCCATATCAAAATGTGCATAAAATTGTGTATAAAATTGGGGGTATTTATCTATGGCATATCGTAATTTTAAAACTGCAATTTACTGTCCCGTCGGAAATCTAAACAGTATCAATGACTTAAAGGAGTTTGAACAATCCTTTAAGTTTTTTGAAAAGCATCTAAATGTTAACAAGGTATACCTTGAAACTTACAGAGGTAACGAAACGATTGACTGGGATAAAATGCGCAGCATTAAAGACTTTTTCAACAAAAAAGGAATCCAAATGTCTGGCGGCATAACAACCACTGTTTCCGAAAGGGGAGAGTTCCTCTCGTTGTGTTACAACAATGACATTCACAGAAATGGCCTAAAAGAAATTATAATCAAAACAGCAGAGTTATTTGATGAAATTATGCTGGATGATTTTTTCTTTACAAATTGTAGATGCAAATCATGTATAGAGTCCAAAGGTGATAAAAGTTGGGCACAATATCGAACAGAGCTTATGAAGCAAGTATCAATTGATTGCGTTATTAAGCCTGCCAAGGAAATAAATCCGAATGTTAATTTAATTATTAAGTATCCAAACTGGTACGAACACTATCAGGATACAGGGTATAACTTAAAAGATGAACCATTGCAGTTCGATATGATTTATACAGGAACAGAAACCCGAGACCCAATGTATACACAACAGCATCTGCCACGATATTTGAGCTACTTTATTATGCGATATATGGAAAATGTCAAACCTGACAAAAATGGTGGGGGCTGGTTTGATCCTTATCAGTGTAGCTACAACATCCACTCGTATGCCGATCAAGCACGACTTACTCTTTTTGGCAAGGCAAAAGAGGTAACTCTATTTTGTTTAGGTGCATTATTAGATAGGGATTTTTCAATGTTTGTACCCATTGGTGGACATGTGCTCGATACTATGGACAAGATTGTTGGCAACTTTGGAAACCCAACAGGTACAGCGTGTTATCTTCCTTATCATTCCACTGGAGAGGATTATCTGCACAATTACATTGGAATGCTTGGTATACCCTTAGAACCCTATCCTTATTTCGAGTCGAAGGAAGATAATATTTTCTTAACTGAAAATGCGGCATACGATAAAAAAATTGTATCAAAAATTGAAAATGCACTCCTTGAGGGAAGAAATGTAATTATTACCTCTGGTCTTTTAAAGGCTCTACAGATAAAAGGTGTTAAGTTCCCAGTCAATGTTCGTTACACCGATAGAAAGGCATATATCAACGAGTTTGCTCTTTCTGATCATGGAATATCCTTTGAAAAGATTGTTTCTTCAAGTAAAAAAATCCTCATACCTCAACTTGAGTATTCAACCAATGACGTATGGCAATTAATCGCAGGACTTGGAAATGAAAACAACTTTCCACTTCTCCTAAAAACAGAATATGGTGACGGAAGCTTGTTTATTGTTACTATACCGGATGATTTTGGGTCTTTATATGATTACCCGCAAGAGGTGTTGAATTCACTGAGAAATTCTTTTTCACCCAATGCGACAGTTTCAATTGACACTGTTGGAAATGTTGGGCTTTTCACATATGACAACAATACCTTTGTAACAAAATCATTTCTTCCATATTTTCAGGATGTTTCAATTATCGTAGACGGAAAAAATGCTAAGCTTGTGGATATTGTAACTGGTGAGGAGATTAATGGTATATGCGATAAGGACAGAACAGTGTTTAATATAAACCTACCACCCATGCTATACCGGGCATATAAAATAACACAATAAAATAACACAGGGGGGCCTGGTTCTTAATTACACAAAAGAACCAGCCCAGTGTTCTTGGTTGAGCATTTTTGCGAGTTTCGGCTTGCCAAATGCTTTTACTTCGCAAAATGCGATACATTAATGTTACGTATTTTAACGCTTTGCGTTAAAAACGTTTACTGACTATACATCTCTATGCTTCATTCCACTAATGTTTTCCTTATATTGCACAGCAATATCTCTCTGGTTACCTGTGAATAGTAACTTACGGTTACATCGAAAGATCCTTGTGTTAAATGACTCTTGATTTCACCTAAAACCTGTGATAATATTATACTTGCTTTTAATCTTCACCCATTATTTTTTCGACATTGATTAAATATAATGTGATGAAAAGTGTGCCGATGTGATGGAATTGGCAGACGTAGTGGACTCAAAATCCACCGGTGGCGACACCGTGCCGGTTCGAGTCCGGCCATCGGCACCATAATGTAGTCCCAAAAAAGATGTCCTGCAGAAAAACTGCAGGACATCAAGCTTTTTCGGGGTTTATTGATATGATCGCAGATTGCAAGTTAAAATG
>DASRMZ010000202.1:0-11438 GCA_035647675.1 Thermoclostridium sp.
ACCATATATTGTACAGCTAATAATAAAAAAAATACATCACAAAAGCCTTTATGAAAGAAAAGAAAATTTGGTGGGGTAAATACCAGGAAATGAGACCTGAAACACCTCAAGCACAGTGGAAGTTGCCACTCCACCATCCCCCCCGAAATGAGCATCCAAGTCTCATGACTTTTATACCTTCTATACCCAATATAAAAGCTTACAGTTCAAGCCCTTCGTATTTCGAGATATAGCTGTATCTCTCTGGTTACCTGCGAACATTAACTATAAAAGCTTAGCTATTTTGATAATAAAAAGGCGCTTAATATGATAGTCACAATAGATAGTCTCCGACACATGCTTATGTTTAGTTTAAGCTGTAGTCTATTGTAGTCATCATAGTATAGCGCCAAAATAAAAGAGAATCTTTTTGTTTTTTTAATTCTGGAAAACCCAGAGTACCTCTGTTTTTTAATTTCAGAGGATAAGCAACATATAGGAGAAATTTAGCCTTTAGGTGGCAGAACGGCTTCATCTTGCCCTTTTTCTGCCTGTTTTTCATCCTGTTTTCTCACCATGGAATTTCTAGTAAATTCCATTCCTTTTGCTATGGAGAGTAACTGCTCTTGATACTCAATTGGCAATGTACTTGCAATGTCGATAACTTTATCGACAAGTGTTCGCTTGTCCATTTGCGTTGACACAGCACTAGCTCCTCCTCATTTTGCTCTGTTACTGCATTATAGCATGGTAAAAAAACACTGTCAATGCATTTTGTGAAAAAAGTGTAATTAATTTATGGTACTGGTGACTACTCACTCCCTTCATTTTTTGAAATAAAACAGTGAGCTAACGAAAGCTATGCTTCGCTCACAAGAGCTGTATTCCACTAATCTTTTGCTTATATTGCACAGCTATATCTCTTAGGTTACCTGTGAGGTTTAACTGTAATGTCCCCAATAGCTTGCTGCCAAAACCAAAAATGCTCACTCCTCGCTATTTCAGTGAGGTGTGAGCATTTTGATCTCATTTTGCTGCAAAATACATGTCCTAAATAACCGCTGGAAGTGTACGACAAGAAAACATTGCATACATCAGGGCAGAGTATCTTTCCTGATTTTGCTTATTAAGTAATTTATACTTTTTTCTCAATGCTTGTGGTCTTAATCATTGACATGGATACAATTGCAATAATTGCAGCGGCAGATGCAATGACAAAAGCCGGAAACATGAGGTTAATATCGGTGGCGGCTATATTCTTATAATATCCTGCAATATAGGAGGATACTACCGCACCAACACCAAAGCCCACCAACACAATACCGTAGTTTGTAGCATTATACTTTGCACCAAATAAGTCAGCGGCAAATGCAGGAAATGTACTTAGGAAACCTCCGTATGCGAAACCAATACATGCAATTAAAACAAAAATCATATACCCAGAAACAATATTAACGCAAAGTGATAATACTGCAGTTAAACCAAGAAGCAACACAATTGTTTTCTTTCGACCAAACTTATCAGATACAAAACCCCAGAAAAGCCTTCCGAAGGAATTAAACATGGTAATAGCAAACACTCCTACCGTCGCAGTTTCGGCAAGACCTCGGGCTACAGCTATGGGTTTTGCAAAACCAATCATCATCAGCCCACCCATGCATGCAAGCGCCATGGAAAATGTCAATAAATATAACTGGGGCGTTTTTAGCACCTGTGATGGCGTTAAGGCTATCGAGCTTGAAGCAGAGTTTTTAGGGTTCCATCCTGCTGGTGCATATCCCTCTGGTGGATTTTGAATAAACCAACCCCCCACAGTACATACCACAACAAAAATAAAAGAAAGTATTTTAAAAGACATCAATTCACCCTGACCCGGAATTCCATTTCCAAACTTGCGGATGATGGTTTCAACTAAAGGTGTAAAGACCACTCCGCCAAAACCAAGTGCTGCTACAATAACACCTGTGATAAGACCTCTTTTGTCAGGATACCATTTTTGTACACAAGCAATGGTTGTGGAATAAATAAATCCCATTCCCAAGCCACCTAAAAAACCGTATGTAATCCAAAGAACATAGGGAGCTGATGCTGTGGCAAAGGATGCACAGAAAAAACCTAGTGCTAATATCAAGCCACCAACAATTACTGTCCGTCGTGGTCCTACTTTATCTTGTAGCTTCCCACCAATGGTGCTGCCCACACTTAAAACTGCCAATAAAATAGAAAATGTTAGTGCTGCGCTTGCGTTGTTGCCAGAAAACAGACTCTCTGCGATCCCTGCCTGAAACACACTCCAAATATATGCCGTTCCAAGACATAATTGGATTGCGATAGTAGCAATAACAGGTGTGATCCGATTATACTTCTGATTCATTTTTTCTCTCCTCCATAACTTAACCATTTCGAGAGCTCAAGCCCATCATTGGCCAAAAGTTCTGGTGCTTCAATGGCATCTTGAGGCCTTGTATCAGAGTATCACATCCACTGTTGTCCTCTCAATCGTATAATCTACCTTCTTTAGCAGTTTTCTTTACGGTTCTTTGCCTTTTATACAAAATAATAGGGCTACATCATAGCATTCATTTGTGAGAAGCTACTTCAACCCTATTTTTAACTCTCTGTTTTTCCACATACATGGCTCTATTTGTAAGGTAACATCGCAAAATGCTCTATTAATGCTGGCGTTCTATTACAAATCCATACAGTAATCAACTTAGGTTATCTAGGTCTGCAGGATTTAATCTATATAAAATGAACTTTTCTTTTTTATCAGTCCTCCGCGGCGTCTTTATTTTATTTATAATTGTAAAGGGAGTACTGACCTGATGTTCTTATACCAAGTAGTTTATCTTGTATTCTTTCCCCCATAAAAATACTCCTTTTTTTGTGTTTTATATCCCCAGTAACCATGTAGCGGTTGAAAAGTATATTAATAGTGCTACTGTATCAATAATCGTTGTTATCAATGGACCTGCCATAATGGCTGGATCAAGTTTGAATTTTTTAGCTATCAAAGGTAACGTACCGCCTACTAACTTAGCTAAAATAACGGTCATTAACAATGTAAATGATACAGTCACTGCCACTAGTATATCGGTTCTCTCTAATAAATAAAGCCTTAGAAAGTTGACAAAGGATAATGTAATACCTACAATACTACTTACACACAGCTCTTTCCATAGAACCTTCAGTATATCACTAGGATATAACTCTTCTAAAGCCAATCCCCTTATTATCAACGTTGAAGACTGTGAGCCGGAATTGCCACCTGTATCCATAATCATAGGTATGAATGATGCTAATATCATCAATGATTGTAATGCGTTATCATATTTTTTAATTATTCCACCCGTAAAGGTTGCAGAAATCATCAATATTAAAAGCCATGGTATTCTGTGCTTTGCTAATACCCAATTATTTGTCCTTAAATATTCCTTTTCAGATGGTTGCATTGCAGCCATCTTTTGAATGTCCTCTGTGGCTTCTTGGTCTATAACGTCCAAAATGTCATCTACCGTAATTATTCCAACGAGCCTGTTTTCGTTATCTGAAACAGGAACAACATAGTAATCATATTTTTTAAATACATTTGCAACACCTTCTTGATCATCATGGGTGTTTATGGATATCACATCAGTGTCCATTATGTCTTTTACAACTGTTGAATCATCACTTAGTATTAATTGTCTTAGTGATACGACACCTTCAAGTATTCTGTTACTATTGATAACATAGCAAGTATTAATGGTTTCTTTATCAATTCCAATTTTCTTAATATATTGAATTGCTTGATTAACCGTCATCTCTTTTTTTAAGTCAACATACTCAATAGTCATTAGGCTACCAGCAGAATCAACGGGATAATTCAAAAATTGATTAATAATAGCCCTTGTTTTTTCATTGGTATTTTTTAGAATCCTTTTCACTACATTCGATGGCATTTCTTCCAAAAAGTCAATAGCATCATCGATAAAAAGAGCGTCTAAAATACCAACCGCTTCCTTATCTGTAATAGATTCTATAACGTATTTTTGAAGTTCACTTGACATGTGTGTAAAAACATCTGCAGATAAATCTTTAGGTAGAATTCTAAATATTATCAAAAGTCTTTGTTGGTCAATCTCTTCAAATAACTGTGCGGTATCAACCACGTTTTGACTAATAATTTCTTTTCTTGCTTCAGCGTATTTGCCTTGCTCTACAAAGCTAAGGATTTTCTCTTTCACAATATGGCCCTCCTTCTATAAGACTTTTGCGATGTAATCTTGATTAATATTAGCTGTACAGTATGTGATGTCAAGTTCTCCATCATGTCACAATATATTCTTAGCGGTACGGAAAATATGTAACATCGCAAAATGCTCTATATAGAGCCATATTAAACCTAAAGAGTAGTTATGGCTCTATATCCATTATTTTTATTCTGCCAACAATAATAAGGTTCCGGGTGCGATTCCATAACTAACCTCTACTTTCTTAATTAAAGGCTTTTGCAATGAAACATCGCAAAATTCTTTATTAAAGTTGAAAAATGAAACATTTTCACTGCCCTTTATTATAACACTGAATTATAATTATTAAAAGAAAATCTCTTCACAAAAATCCCTCATTCTATCAAACGAGTACTGTTCACAGGTAACCCGTGGGATATAGCTGTGCACTATTAAGAGAATATTGGCATAATGCAGCTTAGATATGTATAGAAAGAACAAAGATAAGCAAGCCGACTGTTTAAGCAAAAATCCAACAAGAATATTTTAATTTAATCTTAGAGCCAAGCTTATTTCACGTTTCACGCAATATTTAGAGCACCATTTCACTGCCTGTCGGCAAATATTCAATCTTATCACCCATAGCAGATTTTAGCCTTCCATAGGCTTCTATGCCTGTACAGTGGCAAGTATAGTACTTTACATTAGTACTGAGGAGATATTGGCTAATTCCATCAATTGTGGCAAAGTCTTCATTTCCACTAGAATGACTGGAAAGATGAAATCCTCCTATAACATAATCAGGCATATGACCCTTTAGTTCTTTGAAATATTCAAGTATATTAACGATGCCATTATGAGCACATCCTGTTACCAAAAGAGTCTTTCCATCCTCTTCTATAATAAGATTTTGCTCATGGGAGAAGGTGTCCTGAATCATTTGCCCATCATGCTCTGCTAATAAACCATTATTTGATTTCACTAGTGGTTCTTTGTGAATGACATTGGAGAATACTTGAACTCCTTTACGTATAAAGAATCGATCTGACGTAGCTATCAGTTGCTTATTTTCTTTTAAGTTTTCATCAATTCCTATAAAATGCATTTCATCATTAGATCTACGAGTATAATGCTTTTCAAATGCATGTCTATGCGCAAACACTTCAGCTGTCGCGTTTTCCTTCAAAAATGTCCTTAGTCCACCACCATGATCGTAATGACCATGCGAAATAACTAAAAAATCAATATCGGCAATATTTACATTAAGTTTTTGAGCATTTTTAAAAAACAGTTCACTTGCACCCACATCAAATAATATTTTCTTTTCCTTTGTCTCTATATAAATACTAAGACCATGCTCATTGCCAAAGTCTTTTGATATTGATGTGTTTTCCACTAATACTTTAATAATCACCCTAGGTTACCTCCTTTATCAAAACAGTTTTTAACTATCGCTTTAAAATACTGTTTTGCTCCTAATGGTTTGTGACATATGTCACTTACTACAACTATCCTACGCCTATTGCCGACATATGTCAATAACTTTTTAATTTCTTAAACCTATTAACTCTTCTTCTGTTAAGTTTCTCCACCTTCCTACCGGTAATTTACCCAATTTAATATTCATAATGCGAATACGTTTTAGTTTTACTACCTTATAACCAAAGTGAGTACACATCCGTCTAATTTGACGATTTAGACCTTGGGTAAGTGTTATTTTAAATGTTTTTGCATTTATTTTCTCAACCTTGCATTGATTTGTCACAGTATACTCATTCTTAACTGGATTGTATATTTTTACGCCATTTGACATCCCTTTAATAAAAGAAGGAGTGATGGCTTTATTTACCGTTACAATATAATCCTTTTCATTATTGTTTTCATTCGTTAAGATTTTATTAACGATACTTCCATCATTCGTAAGAAGGATCAATCCCTCAGACTCTTTATCTAGCCTTCCTATTGGGAAAATACGCTCAGGATGATTTACAAAATCAATGATATTTCCATTTATATGACGCTCTGTCGTACAAGTAATACCTGTTGGCTTATTTAGGGCAATATATATATTCGTCTTTTCCAACTTAAGTAGTTTGCCATTTACCTCCACCCTATCTTCTGGATATACCTTTTGCCCAATCGTAGCAATATTACTATTAATCTTTACTCTTCCCTGTTTAATCAATTCGTCAGCTTGTCTTCTGGAGCAAAGACCTGTCGAACTAATATAGTTATTTATTCGCATACATATCACTCTCTTATTTGTTAATCTTTTATATGAACACTGCACTCCCAAAGGGGCTTAGGTTGCCGTCTCAACAATAAAGGATGTCTGTTGCATTTCTTTTATGGCTATATAAACAATATCATAAATGGAGTTACAATTCACTCCCTACATATAGTTACTGTTAACAGGTAACTCAACAGGTATAACTACGCAATAAAAAAAGCTTGACATACAATGATACTTGTGATATTGTAAGCTTTGTATTCAAGACAAGTACTTATCCTCACATGTTTGCGGATCATTGTTCTGTGGTCTCGTAATTATGTGAGTTTTTATTTTTTTGGGTACGAAAATATATTATTATGGAGGTACCCAATGAATAACGGTACAGTTAAATGGTTTAATGCGGAGAAAGGCTTTGGCTTTATTTCCAACGACGACGGAGGCGAAGATGTTTTTGTACATTTTTCCGCCATCGAATCCGAAGGATACAAGTCTTTGGATGAAGGTCAAAAGGTCTCATTTGATATTGAGACAGATCCGAAAAACAGCCGCAAGCTTAGAGCGGTAAATGTTCGTTTGGCATAATTAAGAGTCAAACATACAACGGGGCAGAATTATTTCTGTCCCGTTTTTTATTTTTATAGAAAGGCTTAGAGAAGGATTATAAATTACTACCGCTGAGCTTAGAAGATTTAATATTATAATACATAGTAATGAGGAATAATATCTTCATATGTACCATCTTTCATTAAAAAGCCATTAGGAATAATACCTAATTTTACAAATCCAAGTTTTTCATATAGGTGAAGTGCATGTTTATTTGACTTAACCACTGCATTAAACTGCATAATTTTAAAACCCAATTCTTTTGCTTTACCCAGACAATGAATAACAAGTCTTTCTCCAATATGCTTACCACGCATACCTTTTTTCACTGCGTAACTTGCATTACAAATGTGTCCGCATCGTCCAACATTATTAGGGTGAAGTATATACAGACCAACAATTTCTTTGCTGTCTTTATCATAGGCAATACCCGTAAATGATTGCCCTGAAAAGAATTCATCCCCACTGGTTTCAATCAATAAATCCATTTGGGGAAAAGCAATGCCATCTTGTACAACCTCATTCCATATATAAATAACTTCTGCAACATCATTTTTATCGTATGCTTTTATATCAATATTCATATACAATTATTCCTTGCGTAAAATAACTTACAATATGTTTATTATATTAGGTTAAAATAGGTTGAGGCTGTTCTATTAGAATCTGACTACAAAAAATAAATAATGTGATATAATTGTTTTTGATACTTTTAGAGACCCCATTCGCTTACTATCGTCAGTATGAATTATTTGTCGTTTTTAGTCAACTAATAGAAGAACAATTTAGGAGAAATTTTATGAAAAAAAAGGGTATGAACAAAAGAAAAGCCCAAGCTATTGAAACAAAAAGAAAAATCTTTGAAGCCGCGTGGGCTTTAGTCAAAAAGAATGGAATAGCGAATGTAAGTGTTGATTCCATTGTAAAAGCTGCGGGAGTATCCAAAGGAGCTTTTTATGTGCATTATAAATCAAAGGATGAATTAGCGGCTGATTTGATCAATGATTACACGAACATAGCAGACATGGATTATAAATCTTTTTTGGTAACAGTTTTAGACCATGATTCCGTCCTTGAAATCCTTAATCTTTTAGCAGAAAAGGTCTCAGACTTTATAGAACATAATATTGGATTGGAGAATATGAGAGTACTCTATAAAGCCCATCTATCAAAAACCATAAATACAGCATATGCAATAAGTTATAATAGGGAGCTGTACAGATTGTTTACAGAATTACTGACAAGAGGAGTCAGACAGGGAGAGATACGAGAAGACATACCTGTTGACACTCTGTCTAAGCACTTAATTTTGGCTATCAGAGGCCTTACCTTTGAATGGTGTATACGGCATCCCAATTTCGACTTGAAAAATCAGGTACTTGATCACTTTAAAATAATACTGTATGGGTTGAGGGCATGAAAAAGCTTTGAGGCTACATACTTTAAAACTCGCCGATTCTATCATAAAAAAATACGAGTTTGTGCAGGCACCCTCTCGCTAAAAACTATACAAGTTTTTGTTCCATACTAATTATATACCCTCACTGTTAATCTTAGTCCAATGGACAAAAAGGGCTACTGGTGAAATGCCACATAGCCCTTGTTTAAATCAAGTAACTTTCCAATTTCACTTGTTCTATTGGTAGCTTTCTCGGCATCCATTGCCTGCTTAGATGCTCCATGAGCAATCCCATCAATGGCTTTTGCTACTTCCGTTGTCCTATCCCCTATCTGCGCTTCTTAGAAGCCTTGCTTCTTGGGCTAGATGGTCTTCTTGAACCTCTGTTCCTAGGCTTGATGGTTGTATCCGTTAATGGATATGGATTATCTGTATTCTCTGAAATTGTTTTTCCTGTTAAGTTCTGAATACCCTTTAATAATGATTTTTCTCTAAAATCACAAAATGATATCGCAATTCCACCAAGTCCTGCCCTCCCAGTACGTCCAATTCTATGAACATAAGTCTCTGGTACTTCAGGCAAGTCAAAATTAATAACATGAGAAAGCTCAGCTATATCTAATCCACGTGCTGCAATATCAGTTGCAACCAATATTCTGACTTTTCTTCTCTTAAAGTTACTCAAAGCAAGCTGTCTTGCATGCTGTGACTTATTTCCATGGATTGCCTGTGCTGTTAGCCCTGCCTTTTTGAGGGACTGGACTATCTTGTCTGCTCCATGCTTTGTCCTTGAAAATACTAGCGCAGTTTCCACAGTTTTATCCTTCAGTATACCTATTAGAAGTTTGACTTTATTTACTCTATCAACAAAGTATACCTCTTGTTTTATTATATCAACAGTAGATGCAACTGGAGTTGTATTTATTTTCACCGGATTTTTCAATATTGCGTTGGTTAGCTTTTCTATTTCATATGGCATGGTTGCAGAAAAACACATTGTTTGTCTTTCCTTAGGAAGATATTTGATAATCCTTCTAACATCGACAATCATACCCATATCCAGCATCATGTCTGCTTCATCCAGAACAAAATACTTAACCTGTTTTAAACAGACAAACTTTTGCTGTATTAGATCCAGTAGCCTGCCTGGAGTTGCAACTAAAATATCTATTCCCCGTGACAGCTCCCTTGTCTGAGGATGCTGTGATACCCCTCCATAGATAACCAATGTCCTTAGATTTAGGTTGGTTCCATATGACCTAAAGCTTTGCCCAATTTGAATAGCTAGCTCTCTTGTCGGTGCTACTATTAGCGCTTTTATTTTTCGTCTTTCCTGTGTTGCTCTTTGCTCATAGGATAACCCCTGCAATATTGGAATTGCATATGCTGCAGTTTTTCCAGTACCAGTCTGGGCACATCCCAATAAATCATACCCTTCAAGTAAACGAGGTATTGCCATTTCCTGAATTGGCGTTGGATTTGTATACCCTTCAGATTTTAAAGCCTTCTGAATAGGGTCAATTAAGTTTAAATCTTTAATTATCAATAACTTTCTCCTTTTATCATTCACATTTGCGTAGCTATTAATTATAACACATTTTTTAGCTAATGTTGCATTTCAACAAATTCTTTTCTGGAACTTACAAACCCTTGTACCTAATTAAGGATACTTTGCAATATTAACAACTCGGCTTTTATGCTTGAGAACACCTCTAAATCTGCTAATCATATCATTAAGCTGTTTATCATCTTTACCACAATCTGTGACTATAACTACATCCCCACTCTTTTCGCCTTGATTTGATGTATACAGACTAACTGGAACATGTGCAGGAGTTTCTTGTTGCTTTGGAATGGATTCATATATATCTTGTTCAATATTCCACAACACATACTTAAAAAAAAAAATTCCTTTGCAGCCCTTTGTCCGTTTTCAGTCAACAGGTCATCCATGTCTGCGGATAATCCTTTAATATATTTCATACCTAAATCATAACAGTTATCTTGAACATACTTATGTGCAGTCACATCATAGAAACGCTTAGAAGTAGTAATTCAATGTTAGCTACCTGGACAACAAAAGTATATCAAATGTCTATGGTTAATAAAAAATTTTCTTCAAAATCTTAAGCGAAGTGAGAGTACAGAGGTTACAGTTCACACCCTTTTCTTAATAATTCTTAATCTCTTTCCACTTACAATTTTATGAATTTCTTTTATAATCATGGATGGGCATAAATATAATTAAGCCTTAACTGCTTGTTAAGGCTTTTCATGACTATAGAAAAGGAAGTATACACAATGGACTTTATAACTTTTGAAAATGTAGAGAGGAAATATAACATTGGCAACAGCGTTATCAAAGCTGTGGATGATATTAGCTTCGGTATTAAAAAGGGAGCCATTAATGTAGTTTTAGGACAAAGCGGTGCTGGTAAAACCACTGTGCTAAATTTGCTCGGGGGAATGGATTCACCCACAAAAGGGCGTATTTTGGTTGGGGATCAGGAAATCTCCAATATGTCGGAGCATGAGCTAACGGCTTATAGACGAAGTAAAATTGGCTTTGTTTTTCAGTTTTATAACCTTGTACCTAACCTGACTGTCTTAGAAAACGTGCAGCTTGCGATGGAAATTTGTGAAGACCCTTTAGATTCAACACAAATGCTTACAAATGTGGGTCTGGAGGGTAGACTGAATAACTTTCCCAGTCAAATATCGGGTGGTGAGCAGCAAAGAGTATCCATTGCAAGGGCCTTGGCCAAAAACCCAGAGATTTTATTATGTGATGAACCCACTGGTGCCCTGGATTCTACTACCGGACGCAAAGTACTTAAAATGATTTGCGATTCAGCAGATAATATGGGAAAGACGGTTATCATAGTAACACACAATGCACTAATTGCGGATATGGCAAACACAGTAATCCATATGAAGGACGGTAAGATTTCGGATATTAGAAACAACCATCAGCCCATGGATGCAGAGGAAGTCATATGGTAAAAAACTCATT
>DASRMZ010000203.1:0-2903 GCA_035647675.1 Thermoclostridium sp.
AAACCGTATGCCAGAGAGTGTTTATGCTTTATCACCGTCCAAGGTTTTTCTTCTAATCGGCACCAATGACATTGGAGAAAAGAAAAGCCAAGAATATATTGTCTCTAATATAGGAAAGATAATTCAGAAAATACAAGAAAATTGTCCAGATGCTCGCATTTACCTTCAATCAATCTATCCAATATCAAAAGCAAAGGACAAAAGAATTAAAAGGGTAATCGTTAAAAAAAGAACTAATAATAAAATACTTAGTATAAATGCAGAGCTAGAAAAGCGAGCAAAGGAAAAGGGCATTGTGTATATTGATGTATACAGCCACCTTATTGACGAAGTAGGAAATCTCAAACTTGAATACACAGTTGAAGGTCTTCACTTAAATGCCAAAGGCTATAAAGTTGTTTCCGATGTTTTAAGACCCTTCGTCAATAACGGATAAGCCCAACATGATATAATGCCCTCAATACAGAGGATGTTATACGCCTTCGGCGAAAACTATATGCGTGCAATCTTTTTTACTGTCATGAAAAACACACATGCACAATTATAAAATGAAGCCGTACAAATTCATGATATAATGGTAAGTGAAGGCTTTTGCGATGTAACATTAAAATATTAGCTACACAATATGTGGTGAGATACTATGCTTGCAAAAAACTATTTGATTTAAATATGAGCAGTCATTTTGGTTATAGATTGTCGTATAACAGTAAACATTGAACGACAATATTATAAAAATATATTTTGAGGAGGTTTTTTCATGAAATCATTAAAAGGAACAAAAACTGCAGTAAACTTACTCAAGGCATTCGCTGGAGAATCCCAGGCAAGAAACAGGTATTCGTTTTATGCATCGGTTGCCGACAAAGAAGGCTATAAACAAATTCGTAATATTTTCAATGAAACAGCGGACCATGAAAAAGAGCATGGTAAAAGGTTCTACAAATATCTAATTGCAGGCCTTGCAGATGAACTACCCACAACGCTTGAAATTGCAGCAGATTTTCCAATAGCTCAAGGAAAAACATTAGATAATTTGAAGGCTGCAGCAGCAGGCGAGAATGAAGAGTGGAGTGAGTTGTATCCAAGTTTTGCAGACATAGCTGACGAAGAAGGTTTTCCAGAAATTGCAGAGACCTTTAGAAGTGTAAGTGTATCAGAAAAAATGCATGAGGGAAGATATAATAAGCTTGTTGAAAACATTGAAAAGGGTATTGTATTTAAAAAAGACGGCAAGGTTATGTGGAAATGTGGTAACTGCGGCTATCTCCATGAAGGTGTTGAAGCTCCAGACCTATGTCCGGCATGTGAGCATGCACAAGCACATTTTGAGTTATTTGTAGAAGCATACTAAGTTGTATTAAAATTACACAGACTGACGGTTCTTTTGTGTAAATATTGTTCGATAGCATTGCCGCTGGCGTCAACAAAAGCACCCGAATCACCCGCCGCTTATTTTTCGCAGCGGGTGATTTTTTTGCTGCTCGCCCATGCAACACGGGCGGGTCCCGCTTCGGGTGGTTTGTCTCCTTTGCGACAAAGGGCTTTAGGTGTTTATGTGTGATACCCTCTTGATATTCCTTTTAAGTTAGGTATAATTAAATTATATAGAGAAACAATGGCAAATATGTATTGGGAGCGAATGCATGAAAAAAGATAAATGGTTAGCATTAGTAATCGCAACTATCTTATCGTTGTCCTTAGTTTCCTGTGGTGAAAACAAAGAACAGAATACTTCATTAGAGAGCGCAGGCGAACAGGAAAAGGTTACGCTGAGGTTTATCAGTAGCTGGGGCGGTGTTGATTCTAAAGCCGAAACATTACAGCAGCTGTTTGTTAGCTTTACTGAGGAGAATTCGGATATTGAGATAATTAACGAATCTCTATTTGGGGAGGATTTCCTTCCTAAAATAAAAACAGATTTTGCTTCAGGCAACAACCCGGACGTCTTCGGGATATGGCCAGGCTCTGACATTAGGGCTCTTATTCAGGCGGGAAAAGTTGCGGATTTAACTGAATTAATGGAAGAAAACTCAGAATGGAAATCTAGCTTCAAAAGCGGTATGTTTCAATATACCACTTATGATGATCGATTATATGGATTACCATTTGAAATTATTTTTGAGGCATTATATATAAATAAAGATCTTTTTGAAAAATATAATGCTCCAATACCAAATACATATGATGATTTAAAGCTTGCAGTAGAAGTTTTTAAGGAAAATGACATAATTCCTATTGCATACAACTCGCTCGCAGAAGGCACATATATATTTCAAAACATAATGGCTGTACTTGCAGGAAAAGACGCTGCAGAGGATCCCACACATCAAGATTTTAATAATCATTTTAATAAAGCAATGGAGTATATGCGCGAGCTTTACCAAACTGGTGCATTTGCACAGGATGCTTTTGTAATTACAAACCATGAGAGAAATACTATGTTTCTTGACAAAAAGGCCGCTATGATTGTACAAGGCTCATGGTTTATCGGTAATATAGAAGAAGACGATGACACAGTTGATATTATACACTTTCCAACATTTAGCGATGGCAAAGCCCCACCAAATACTATGGTGTATGGACTTGGAAATGGTTGTTTTTATATAAGCTCTGAAACATTTAATTACGATGAAAGAAAAGAAGCATCTATCCGTTTATTAAAGATGCTCACATCAAAAGAATCTGCCGCAGCCTTTGCACAGCAAACAGGAATGATGAGTTGCGTCGATATTGGAGACTATCAATTAGATTATAATAAGCTTACAACAAAGGGTCAGTTTTTAATTGATAACAGTAATCAATTTGTTGGACCCCCTGACAGTTTTATTGATAGAACAATTTGGGAAGAAGTAATCGTTGGCGAGATGCCATACGTTTTAGCAGGCGAGCTTGGTGTTGATGAA
>DASRMZ010000204.1:0-4466 GCA_035647675.1 Thermoclostridium sp.
GATGCCTTTATGACATTACATTCCATAACTGATACCGCTTGGAAAAATAATCAATCGCCTTTTGATGCTATACTCGCACTCTATTGAATGTGAGCAAAGCTATTTGACTTTGGCTGAATAGTTACCATATATTGCCCAAAATCTAAAGATTATGAAAAAGATACTATGTATCATCTTTTTAGCTATGTTTGTAATCTGTGCATCAGCTCAGCGTTAGCAGATATCCTCAGATCAAGGAATTGTTTGGACTCCAAAAAACGATTTGCCTCATAGTGATCACATCGAAATGAGTGGTGAACAAACATCCCTAGTGCTCCGTTGGGGTGTGGATGATAAAGGAGCTTTTCAACTTGAGCGTTCACTCGTATTTCCAATGTTGCGAGTATTGCCTAACGACACTCACGCAAGTCTGATGAGCCGTTTGGCTACCGATTTCATCTCTATGCTAACCATCAACACAAGTGCAATAGGAGTAAACTCATCAGCTCTTCAAATCGAAAAGGTGCAGACTGTAACTAGTCAGCCCTTAAAAAGTATTCAATCGTCTATGATACAGTAAAATAATAGATATTTTCCTTGGTTATTATAATATACCCCGTAATTTGTACCACTATCTATGGAGTTACTAACTTTGCTGGGACAAAAAGTTAAGCATAAAAAACTTACATTTGTCAAAGTATGAGAAAACAAAGAACACATTATGACAAGGCATTTAAAGATAATGCCGTCAAATTAAGTTTCGAGCGGAAGAATGTTTCCGAACTCGCACACGAATTGGGCATATCACCTGCACTATTGTATCGCTGGTGCAAAGAGTACCGGGAACGTGGGGAAAGCAGTTTCCCGGGCAACGGAGTCCGTTCTCGTGAAAGAGAAGCCGGAAGGGTTGCAGAACTGGAAAAACGCCTTAAATAGGCTGAAACAGAGCGTGATATATTAAAAAAAGCCTTAGGCATCATCTCCACGAGCGATCGTTGATTTATCAATTTATAAAGGATTACAACTCGAGGGAGTGGACGATTGGGATGATGTGCAGAGTATTGAGTGTATCTCGCAGCAGTTATTACCGTTGGATTAAGAACCCTATAAATAAACGAGAACAAAAGCATATGGAACTTAGCCGAGAGATTAAAGATGCATACTTCGATGCCAAGGGGCGCAACGGCAGTCCCAGGTTGGCTAAAGATTTGCAAGCATCCGGAGTCAATGTTTCCAGAACAACTGTTGCCCGTCATATGAGAAATATGGGATTGCGCAGCAAGCTTTCTAAGAAGTTTAGGGTAACCACTGATGCATCCCACAATTACAATGTAGCGCCTAATTTGCTTAACCGTGAGTTCAATCAAAAAGAACCAATGAGGGCTTGTGTGTCCGACATTACTTACATCTGTTGTAAAGATGGATTCCTTTACCTTACGTGCGTGATTGATCTTTTTGATCGAAAACTCATTGGGTGGTCTATCAGCGATAATTTGACTGCTTCCGGCACTGTCATACCGGCTATCAGGATGGCCAACCGAAACAGACCGTTTAAAGAAGGGATGATCTTTCACTCTGACAGGGGCATTCAATATGCCTGCAAACAGACCGTTAATTTGTTGCAGTACCATAGGGTAGAGCAAAGCATGAGCGGGAAAGGCAACTGTTGGAATAATGCGGTGGCTGAAAGTTTCTTTAAATCTTTCAAAACCGAGTTGATTTATGGTACCAAGCTTAAAACAAAAGAGCAGATGTGCTTGGATGTATTTGAATATATTGAATCCTAGTATAATCATAAAAGAAGATTCTCAGCATTGGGTAATTTGACTATTGATGAATTTTGGAAACAGTACAATATTAAAAAACAATTAATTAAAAATGTTGCTTAACTTATTGTCTCAAATAAGTTGGCAATTCCAATTGTGGACTAGTACCTTTATTTGGACAGTAGAGAATGAATGATTCCTACATTAAACTAAAATTGTCTCATCCTAAAATTGGTTGATAGATTTATAAATGTATAAAATTATTGTTATGTCCAAGGAAATACAATGCAGCAAAGACTTTAGATTAGGTACTTTGTCAATCAGTCTAATATTTCGATAGGAAGAATTCCATTGTTAGTCACATTTACATTGCTTGAGTTTTCTACCACTACAGCTTTTAAACTACCCAATATTTCGTTATTCATAATAGATACTCCATTGGTTCCAGATACATATATTGCACTTTCTCCCACAGCACGTATGACATTATTTCTGATAGTAATATCTTTGTTAAGTTTCTTAGGGACAAGATTCAAACCATTGATTTCAGCACTGATAGCACTCCCTTTTTGAGCTCCATGCCCATATCCACAATCGATAAACCAGTTGTTCTCAATCAGTATATTGCTAACAGGGTTACTCTCTCTCCAGCCAGCTTCAGCACCTAGTTGTATAGCAGAGCCACTACTTGACTGAACTACATTTCCTGCAATGTGGACATTACTTGTCTTGATAAGGAAAGCTCGTGCCATATGGCTTCGAACAGTATTGTTAAATATTTCAACCGAAGGTTGGCGAGTAAGATTGGTCATATAATATTTCTGAACATCGCCCAAAATAGACTTATCTAAAGTCACAACTACGCTCCAATCCTCGATTGAAGTTTCCACTCCTTGAATGATATATTGTTCAACTGTGTTCAAATCCTCAATATTAACTAGTGCAACAATATCACCAACATCAGGATAATCTAAAGATAAAGCATGAAGGTCTGCATTTTCGACCGTCAGCTTCACCTTATTTTTTTCATTTTGTTGATATATGCTCCAATAGTAGTTATGAATATTGGTACAATCATCACCTTGTCCTCCAAACTTACACCCATCAAACAAAATTTTGCCTTTGCAGCTCGTAAAGTGTGTAGCATCAGTATTGGTTGATGTAACTGTGCCAGGAGTGGGGATGACTTGTAGATTCTTCAATGTAATATTTTCAGACCTATGTCCTACAACCCCCATACCAGGTTGACTATGGATGGTCACATTTTCTAAAACAATATTAGAGGATTCTTTTACTAACACTGCTGCTCTGCCATGTCCTGAATGTCGGAGAATACAAATATCCCCTACTTTTGGTTGTGCAGATGATGCTACACGAATTGTTTGTTTGTCAGCCTGTAATTCTTTTTTTTCCTGCCATGCTCCTGTGTATATCCGATCTTTGAGAGTGTCAAAGAAATGAATTCTTCCCGTTACGACATCTCTTAAATAAGGATATTTTGTTGGATCAATTTTCATGTCAAAATAATCAGATGTTGATTCTACAATCTCCCCTTCAGTAAATGGAGTTCTCTTGTGCATTAGTTTCAGACCCTTTATTGTAACATTGTTTGCATTTGTGATTGAAATAGCCTCATACCACCCCTCTTGCACTAGGGTAGCACCATCCGCCTCAATGGTTATATTATTAAACCTATCTAGATCTAAGGCTATTACATACTCAGCCTTTGGCTTAAAAAAATATCCCTGAACGTCTTCTCCATATTGACCACTAATTGCTTTATATTCATGTTCTAAGGCTTTGCTGTTTTTATAATTATAGCTCCCAGCAGGAATGACAAGTGTGCTTCCCTGATTTTTCCTACATTCATTCAGAGCTTTTATAAAGGCATCAGAATCATCTAATCCATCATCAGCAATGGCACCAAAATCTTTCACATTAAATGTTTTATTTTTTTCTTCTTTCCTGTTTGTTGCCAATAGAAGATTTGGTAGAAGTAGACAAATTAATAAGTAGATATACTGTTTGTTTTTTTGCATCGTTTTTCAATTTATTATTGTATAATCATCGACTTAAATTATACTTTGGGTTGATAATTAACTATGTATTCAGAGCCTCAAATATATGAAAATTGTTTTATATTTTGGCTTCTACTCCTTGTTTTTTTATTTAGCAAACCTGTCTTCTGTAAGCTCCCCCGTATTCAGTACATCTAAGAATTAGACTAAAAAGAAAAAAAAGTATTAATTTAGATGTCAGAATGAAGAAACAACAATTTAGTGCGATCAAGATCGCCGAAGTATTAAAGAAATTTGAGACAGGAATGTGTCTTAGACGCCTACATTTTTGACCGGATAGATGATGTTCGGGATATAACGGATGGATTCATCAAAGATTACAATAACGAACGCCCCCATGATGCTTTAGGAGGGTTACCTCTGGTCAAGTATAGGGAAGAGAAAAGAAAACAGCAAGAGCCGAGCTCTGCTCCGGCTACGCCTCCGCAGAACTCGGCTCTTGCTAAAGTGATAGATAATGTCTACTTTTGAACTGTACTAATTAGGGGAAGCTTACACAATAACGTATAAATAACAGAATAAAATGAAAAGTACAATACTAGTCCTATTAATAACTCTTTTGATAGGATGTAGCTCGTCATCATCTGAAAAAACTATAGAAGTCACATTTTCAGATGAAATAAAAGATTATACCATGTTGATT
>DASRMZ010000205.1:0-4062 GCA_035647675.1 Thermoclostridium sp.
ATGCAATTAGATTTTATTGATAATATCATACTAGTTTCGTGATATGCATGTAATCAGATTGATTTAATATAATTCTCATAGGTTTGTGTCACAAATTTTTGACTTCTCAAAAATGACAGTAACTTTGTAAAATTTAATAGACAACGTGAAGATTTTATGATAAAATAATAAAAATGCTTAAAAGGAGTGACGATGTTGCACAATTTTGATGTAATGCAAAATCCGAGAAAGAAAAAGTTTATTTTCCGGGGCATCGTATTTCCTTTTTCATTTATTAAATTTAATAAAACATTTATTTTTTAAAATAGTAGGATTTTAATCTTACTATTTTTTTTGTAATTTTTTATACCTAATTGAATCTAATGAGATTCGCAAAATCTAAATGAAGGTGGGGATAGGCTATGAAACTTAACAAAAAAGATGTACTTGGTATTGCTGATTTATCGACAGATGAAATTTCATCAGTGCTTGACATCGCTGCAATTATGAAAAAAATAATTCTAAGTGGAACAAAGAAAACTAATTATTTACGTGGTAAAACAGTACTGACATTATTCTATGAAAACAGCACAAGAACCAGAGTTTCTTTTGAACTAGCAGCAAAGTACTTGAGTGCCGATACCGTTAACATCAATGCATCTACAAGTAGCATTGCTAAAGGAGAAACACTTATTGACACTGGGAGAACCTTGGATTCAATGGGTGCAGATATAATTATAATTAGGCATAGCATGTCCGGTGCACCACATTTGTTAGCGGAGAATGTAAATTCATCGGTTATAAATGCGGGAGATGGTATGCATGAACACCCTACCCAGGCACTACTTGATATGTTTACCATTCGAGAGTATTACAAGTCATTAAGGGGATTAAAAGTGGCTATAATTGGAGACATATACCATAGCCGCGTTGCAAGAAGCAATATAATAGGACTAGTAAAAATGGGAGCAAAACCTGTAATATTTGGACCGTCTACTTTGATACCTCCCGGAATAGAAAGTATGGGTGCGAAGCTAGCTCCAACAATGGATGATGCTCTTTATCAGGCCGATGTTGTAATGGGATTAAGAATGCAACTTGAGCGACAAAAACACGCATTATTTCCCACTAAAGCGGAATATGCTAAATTTTTTGGATTGAATGAATCCAATATGTACTTAGCAAAGAAAGACGCCTTATGGATGCACCCGGGTCCTGTAAATCGCGGTGTAGAGATGTCGTCGCATGTAATAGATGGTAAGAGTTCCGTTATAAATGAACAAGTGACCAATGGGATTGCTATACGGATGGCATTACTATATATGTTATCGGGAGAAGAATTTAGGAAAGAGGCTAACTATACTACAAAATTAGTCGGTGTCCCGATGCAAGAGATGTACGCATAAAGGTTTTTGCGATGTATCCTTGCTACAGGCATCTAAATGTGTATGTGTGAAATATGAGTAGTAATTAGAAAGGGGGATTAGAAGTGAAAACACTAATAAAAAACGGCATTGTGGTAACTGATGAATATGAAAAAAAACAAAATATTTTTATAGATGATGGCATTATTACAAAGCTGGAGGAAGAATACTTAGCAGAAGCGGATTTAGTTATAGATGCGGAAGGTTTGTACGTACTTCCAGGTCTTGTTGATGCGCATTGCCACCTTCGAGATCCGGGGCTTGAATATAAGGAAGATATTGTTTCAGGCACTAGGAGTGCAGCTATGGGTGGATTTACATCTATTGCATGTATGGCTAATACCAATCCTGTAGCAGATAACAAAGCCGTTATACGGTATATAATGGATAAAGCACAAAACGAAGGATGTGTTCATGTTTTTCCAATAGGCGCTATGACTAAAGGTCTTAAAGGGCAAGAGCTCTCTGAGATAGGCGAAATGAAACAAGCAGGCATAGTAGCAGTATCAGATGATGGGTACAGCGTTGAAAACTCATCAGTTATGAAGAAGGTAATGCAATATGCAAAGATGTTTGACCTAGCCGTTATATGCCATTGTGAGGATTCATGCCTTGTAGAAGAGGGCGTAATGAACGAAGGATTATTATCCACACAAATGGGATTGAGAGGGATATCAAAGGCGAGTGAAGAAGTAATGATAGCACGGGATATTATTTTATCCAAGCAATTGGGTGTCCCCATCCATATTTGCCATGTCAGCACGGCCTTTGGTGTAGAGATAATTAGAAACGCAAAAAAAAGTGGTGTACAAGTGACTGCCGAAACATGCCCACACTACTTTACTCTCACAGAAGACGCATGTAGAGGATATAATACCATGGCGAAGGTAAATCCGCCTTTACGAAATGATGAGGATGTAAAGGCTATTATTAAAGGACTTTGCGATGGGACTATTGATATAATAGCCACCGATCATGCACCCCATCATATAGATGAAAAGAGTGTAGAGTTTGACATGGCTGCAAATGGATTGGTAGGATTTGAAACTGCTCTACCATTGTCTTTTTCAGCACTTGTTAAAACAGGCTATATGAGTATGAGCCAGCTGGTTCAAAAAATGTCTACCAAGCCTGCGGATATTCTTAAAATAGATAAAGGCAGGCTTTGCGAAGGAAAGATGGCTGATATAACCATATTCAATCCCGATATAAATTACACTATCGACATAGATAAATTTGTATCAAAGGGCAAAAATTCGCCATTTCACGGATTTCCTGTTTCGGGGAAAGTAATGACTACGATTGTAAACGGAAGAGTTGTAGTAAATGATGGTAAAATAATACTCGATGACTAAGTTTGTAGCAAACAATGATGAAATAGTACCGGTTGCCTAAGCTCTGAATAGGATGCGTTAGCGGTTGTAGGGAAATGTTTGACTATAAAAATGGCTTGTATAATACAGTTTATTCTTGGCGGTTGTAGGTACAAAATAGTCTGTGCTATTATTACGAGAATATCAGGATTATAAAAATAAATTTCGGTAGGAAAACTAGTTATGGAGAAATACTCTAATTTGAAAGGAATGAGTTTATGTTTATTGACAGACTTATGGACAAAGTAAAAAAAATGCAAAACCCGACTGTTATGGGGCTTGACCCGAAACTTGAATATATACCCTCATCAATTCGGAAAAAAAACTTAGAGTTATATGGCAATAACTTTAAAGCAGCATCAGAAAGTATTTTGGAATTTAATAAGGCACTAATTGATGCAGTTTCAGATATTGTACCTGCAATAAAGCCACAGCTTGCTTACTACGAGATGTATGGAACGGATGGTATTAAGGCATTTGAGCAGACAATTATGTATGGGCAAAAAAAAGGGTTATTGATAATTGCTGATGGAAAAAGAAATGATATTGGTTCAACATCTCAGGCCTACTCAAGTGCATACCTTGGACAGACTTTGCTGGAAGAAGATGCATGCCAATCAGCATTTGATGTGGATGCACTCACAGTGAATGGGTATCTTGGCATTGACGGTATTAGCCCTATGATAGGCGATTGTATTAAATATAAAAAGGGAATTTTTATTCTGGTTAAAACATCCAACCCCTCATCAATCCAATTACAGGACATTGTAGTAGAGGATGGCAGAAAGGTATATGAGGTTGTTGCAGATCTTGTTTCTGACTGGGGAAAAGAATTAATAGGAAAATGCGGGTATTCATCTGTAGGTGCTGTCGTTGGTGCTACATGGCCACAGCAGTTGAAAGAGCTTCGCAGCAGAATGCCACACACATGTTTCCTAGTTCCAGGTTATGGTGCACAAGGTGGGGGAGCGAGGGATGTTGCTGAAGCATTTGATAAAGAAGGGCTTGGCGCAATAATTAATGCTTCACGAAGCCTAATGTGTGCTTATAAATCAAAAAAATATCAAGATAAATATACAGAGAATGAATTTGATATTGCATGCCGCGAAGAGGCTATTAATATGAGAGAAGATATATCCAATGTCCTGTACTCATAATAGAGAACCATCCCCTTGTATTTTGAGATATAGCTGTATCTCAAAACATTAATGGAGTAGACACCAAACGTAATGGCTGTTACACAAAAGCCTCGGCTGGAAATTATGGTTGACAATGCCTTACAAATT
>DASRMZ010000206.1:0-2338 GCA_035647675.1 Thermoclostridium sp.
ATGTGTTTACGAAAGTTTTTTGAATATGTTTCATTATATCTTTTTTTAGTTAACAAATCTAATCACGTTAGAATCCAAAGATAACTAAAAATATATATAGAATGAAATAAATAAAGCTCTAAACTTCTTAGTAGTAATGAATATTCTATTGCCATTAGTGTTCTCACATCAACGTTATATGTAGTTTAAATTTCACTCCATTAACAACAAAGCAAAGCAATCATTTTGACACCTCATGTCAAAATACAATTAATTATCAAGTATTTAGTATTAGTTTAAATTGCCTTCCGCAAACCACCAACAACGGTAACCGATTGTAGTTCCAATGTCTTAATTCCTTGGTTATGATCACTACAAGTAAAAGCGCGGTCAAGGATTATTCATTGAATCCCTTTGTGTGAAGAAATTCCCAAATACGTTCCAGGAATGTATAGCTCCCTGTTCCGGGAGATGCTTTAGCCTGAAAACAGTGGTCACGAGTAGCTAAAGTATGAAGTTCACTCTGAATTCCCATTTGTTGCATTTTTTCCCATGTCTTCACTGAGTTCATAGCAGCCCATCCGTCGGCATCACCGTGTACAAATAGCATGGGAGCAGTTTTTAAATCAAAAGAGAATTCAGGAACGAGTATGGCACTATCTTCATTACCTTTACCTACGTTGGGTTGTTCAGCGCCATCAGTTAGCGCATATGCAGGATAAATACCAATTCCCCATTGTACATTGCAAGAAAGATTATCAATTTCGTCAATAGGCAAATATGACCGATGCAAAGACGAAGTTACTCCCATCAAAGTCAAATGTCCACCTGCCGAACTACCCATGATACCGATTCGTTCTGGATCTAACCCATGTTTTGACGCTTCGTTGCGTACGATTTTGATGGTACGCTGCAAGTCTTGCCAGGCAGTGGTATGTTTAGATAATCCTGTAGTAGGTCTAGGCGTACGATACTTTAATGTTACGACTGTCATTCCCATTTCATTTAAAAAGCGACGGGCAGGTGCCACTTCAAAACCATCCGGATCATTCCCTTCATAACTTCCTCCCGAGTAGATAATTTGGATTGCCTTTGTATGTAGATTTTTTGGTATATGCCATTCTAAATAGGGAATGCATTGATCGGGCTGAAAATCTGGCGTTTTTTCTTCTGGCCAAATATTCATCTTAGAATAACTTTTACGACTATCATCGGAAGCATATCGCTTCAACAACTCTTCTTCCTCTGCCAGTTTACCCATATATCCCATCTGGCGCATAAATTCAATTCCTCTTTCCAGTCCGAAAGCGCCATGTCCCTTATCGGCATAAAGATGCAATTCGGCAGGAATATGCATCCGTCTTAGTTGGCGATAAACCAATGTAGAAGTCCGTGAAGAATAAATATCATTTCCTCCATGTTGCAGACTTATAGGGCAGGTATTTTCATCAAATTTAAAAACATTACTCAATTGCACATCTGTTCCATATCCTTGTCGGCTGGCAGGTATCCCTGTTTCTGCATCTGTTGTACCATAAGCTGGAGCATTCACAATAGCCCAGTTAATGTTGCAAGGTAGCTCATCTATCTGGTCCACTTTTTCATAAGTCGATGTTTGGGAACTCGTAGCAAGCAATAAAGCTAAATGGGAACCTGCTGACATGGATATAACACCTATCTTTTCAGGATCAAATCCCCGTTTTTTAGCTTCGCTTCGCACTTTACGTACAGCACGTTGTCCATCTACCCATGCGGTTTGATAAAAAGGAATCCCCTCGGGTCTGGGTGTTCTATATACAAAATTTACACATTGAAATCCCAATTGGGTAAATGTTTTGTTCCATAGTTTGATGAGGTCGACATCACAACAGGAATTGTATCCACCACCCGAAATGAGAATCATACATCCTCCATTGCGTACTTGTCTAGCTGGAGCATCATACCATTCCAAATAAGCTATACGATTCTTGTCGGCATTAAAATCTTTTTCCCCTGACTCGTCTGTCATCGCAGCTATCTGGTGGTTTTGCCGATGTGGCATTTTATCCTTTGGCCAAATAGTGACCCTTTCACCAGCAAATAAACTGATACTAATAAACAAAGCTAATAAGCATGCAATTCTTTTCATAGCAATACATTTTATGATAAACTAACTTATACAAAGATAAGCATCTTCTTTGAAGCATGGTTTATTTTAGGAATTAATTCTGGTAGGATTGGAGTTGTAGGAGCACCAAATTTATTATTTATGGAACAATATGATGGTTATCTATGCTGCCCATCCAAAACAATATAATCAGGACTGCCTTTTTCATATTTCCAGGATTGCTCACCTGTTGTATTATCATAGCCATAAATT
>DASRMZ010000207.1:0-17880 GCA_035647675.1 Thermoclostridium sp.
ATACCCTCTGTCTTTAAAATTTATAGAACTTTCTTTGCAATGGAAGTGACGGCACAACATCGGTACCTGGCATGTTGTCCTTCAAATATATAATTACCTTAGCTATACAATAGCCGATAATTATACTGATGAAGTTACAGAATAAATTCATAACCAAAATGACCAAACGTCCTGTGGTAAGCGCCTTGTTTATATCTATACTATCAGCTTTTTACGCCTTCCTGTTCATTTTCATATCCGGCCATATGGAATTTCGGCGCATGGTTCATCCCGAAGGAACGCTGAAAATTCCCTTTATAAATGCCTTCACAGGCTTCATCATGGGAAACAATATGAAATATATCGGTTATGCGATAATCGTGATAGCTGCTATAATACTTGTAATTACCTTACTCAGACGAAAAGAATACGATGAATATCAGCAGAGCATACAGACAAAATGCGCATTAGCAGTTGGTATTCTGACCATCCATCATACTATTATTCCCAAATTCAGCATAATCTATATCCATCATCAGCGTCTGCACCAAGCAGCTCTCACCCCCAGCACCACCAGCCCCAGCATCAACAAGATACCAATTAGCGCAGCACCAAGTGCATCATCGGTTTCCCAATGTAAATGCCGGCAATACCAATAATTACACCGACTGCAAAGAGGAAGATAAGGGAGACCACTTAATATGGTTGACATAAAAAACCAATTAGAATTATAAACTAATATTCTAACTGGCTTTAATCTTAATATCTATCATAAACATCCCCACGAGACCCAATTTCAGTTATTAATATGATTAATTTTTCATCATTTTTACTAAATATAATCCTAAAATCGCCAACCCGCAGTCTGTAGTTATCACTACCGCCTTGCAATTTTTTCACATCTCCAAGTGGTAATTCATTTATCGCCTTGATTATTCTTAGCTGGGTATTTTTATCAAGCCTTTTTAAATATTTTAAACATCCTTTTTCATATTTTATACTATATTTCATCTTTATTGATCTCTAATTCCCTTAATAAACTATCTTGATCAATAAATTCACCATTTAATTTAATTTCCTCTATGCGAAGATATTCCTCCTCTGATATATATTCAACATCTGTTTCATTTATTTTATCCCATATATTTTGGTTTTCCCTAAATTTCAAAAATTCAGCCATATCTATAACTGTCTTGATATTTTCCGGCCTTAATTCATTCCTTAATATTTCCTCAATTTTTTTAGCGAGAGTCATAATTCCCCCTCCGTTCTTAACATGATTTTATTATATTGTATCATTAATACTATATATATTCTATTATTTTCTTATACTAAGATAAGCCAATTCATGTGCACCTCGACTTCTTAGGAAATTTAATATTGACAATTCCGTCTAACCACGGTAGACTAAATATAGTCTAATGATATACGACAGGAGGTTTATTATATGGGACAATATAAGCTTGGTGAAATGGAAGAGCGGTTCGCACAATTGATTTGGAAACATGAGCCTGTCAGCTCCCGCACCCTTACGGAGTTATGTGCAGAGGCTTTCGTTTGGAAGCGCACCACTACCTACACAATGCTCAGGCGTTTATGTGATCGGGGGCTGTTTCAAAATATAAACGGTACAGTCAGTTCACTCATGTCCGAAGCTGATTTCAGAGCCGGGCAGGGAGAGCAATTTTTAAATGAAACTTTTGGGGGCTCCTTGCCCCAATTTTTCGCTGCCTTTACCCGCCGCAATAAGTTGAGCAAAAAAGAAATACATGAAATACAGCAGCTGATTGATGAGCATAAGGAGGGTTAGTAATGCTTGAAAAAATATTTTTACAGATTCTTAATATGAGCCTTACTGCCGGCTTTGTGATAATCTTTGTGCTGATAGCGAGGCTGTTTTTGAAAAAGTCACCTAAAGTTTTATCCTATGCCCTTTGGGGTGTTGTGCTGTTTCGTCTGATATGCCCTTTTAGCTTTGAAAGCATATTCAGCCTTTTACCAGTAAAATCAAACCCAATACCTTTGGATATTGTCTATGAGGCAATTCCGACTATAGACACAGGTATTCCGGCCATCAATAATACTGTCAATCAATCTCTACCGGCTGCCATTCCAGCTGCCAGTATAAATCCTCTGCAAATTTGGACTTTTATTGGTTATACGGTTTGGCTGATGGGTATCGCTGTTTTGTTGATTTACAGCATTTTTTCTCTTGTGAAACTACAAATGCGCCTAAAGAATGCGGTTCACGAAAAAGATAATATCTATCTTGCAAAGCATTTAGATACCCCTTTTGTGATGGGTTTTGTTCACCCTAAAATTTATCTGCCTGCATCCCTTACAGATAGGGAAAAAGAATATATCCTACTTCATGAACAAATGCATATTAGACGGTTTGATCATGTAATAAAGATAGTATCTTTCTTTGCACTTAGCTTGCACTGGTTTAATCCCCTCGTTTGGATAGCATTTTTTATCAGCGGAAAGGACATGGAGATGTCCTGCGATGAAGCTGTTATCAAACAACTGGGCAGTGATGTGAAAAAGGAATATTCATCATCATTACTCACTCTTGCTATAGGAAGACCTATCATTAGCGGCAGCCCTCTTGCCTTTGGCGAGGGTGATACTAAAGGCAGAATAAAAAATGTACTGAATTATAAAAAGCCTGCGTTTTGGGTGGTAGTCATCTCTTTTGTAGTGGTTGTGGCTTTAGCCATAAGCCTGCTGACAAATCCTAAGCAGACACCAATTAATTTACCGGCCAAAGATGAAGTATTTAGCATACAAATAGAGCAGGTTAATGAAGGGGAAAGCCTTGGGGTTGTTCAAATAACCGAAACCTCTGATATCGAAACAATACTGATGGCCTTACAAAATACAAATAAAACCCTAAAAAAATCTTATAATGATGCCCCGGGCAGAAGGGATTATTTCAGAATCTATATTGATGGCACAACCCTACAAAGACTTTATCTATTTGATGATAGTGGCAAGTACTATATTGAAGAACCTTATATAGGCTTTTATAAAACAAATCGGGAAACGAGTGTTTCCATTGCTAAAGTTTATACATCAAATGGAGGAGTATATCCGGGAAATAGCGTTACCGCCTTATGGAATGCCCGCACAAAATATGTTGGCGATAATTCCGCTGTCGGCAAGCTTATTGGACTGCTTCCTGTCCCAGAGGGATTGCAATACGACCACTTTAAACTCCACACTTCTGGGCAGCCCTATAACATTGAAATTGTATATTCGGTGCCGATGGAAGAACTTAAAAAATATGATACTGAAAATACTCCTGTCGCTAATATTTTTAGAAAGAACGCATTGCTCCTGCTTGCTTTGGTGGATAACGCAGAGGGCGTTCGTGCTGTGCTAACAGATGGCAAGCGAGAGGTTGGATTTGTCAATGGCCGTGAATGGGCGGATTATACCGTGGGCGGCGATGTCCGTAACTATGCTGAAAGTCCTGAAAAGCTGCAGGAGTTGATTAATTTATACAATGCAAATCCAATCGAAACCCTCACCCAAGACCAAGCTGTTGTCTTAGCCCTTACCTCCAGTAGCAATCACTATTTGGAGGGGGAATGTTTTGGGGAAGGGCATATCATTTTAGGTACAGAAGAAGACGGCAATTCTACCAAATTATATACGCTGACAATGACAGGACATTATGGTTTCCAAAATGATAATTTTGTTAAGGTTTCAGGGACCGGTGTTATTCCTGCGGCGGTTACGCTAAGTAACAATAATGATGTTAGCATCGCATATCCCAGAGATGGGAGTTACTACGTCTCATCTATTAAAGAGATGTTTCCCTCCAAATATCAAAACCGAATTTTCGACGACAGAGACAGCGATCGGAAAGTATTAAAAGAGCAAGAACGAGCCTATGCCAAAGAATATCTTTCTAAGATTGGCCGTAAAGCGGAAATAGGAGATTATGGGGATTTCAGTCACACATTGCTGACAGACTTAGGCGTCTCAGTTGAAGTTTCAAATAAAATAATGGAAGATTTCCATATGAAGCAAGGAAATTATCCGTATTTCATAGGAACACAGGAATATATTGAAGATGACCTGCGTGTAGTTTATGAGATGAGTTATGCCGAAAATCAAAATGAGATTAGGTTTAGAAAATACACTTATGAAACCAAAGAAGTTGTAGAGCAATTTGTATTTGATTCCTTGACAGGTGAGCAAATTGCCCAATAAAGCTTAATGGCCATACAATATAAAATCAATAATAACTTGAGCCACTGCACCTTTATTAATGTAGTGGCTCGCGTTTTGTCTACATCCCCAAAATAGCCCAGTCAATTCTTGCATAAAGACGGTGAGCGGATTTTGATTTTCATAGTGCTGTCCTTTCGTAGGCTCAATTTTGCGATTTTTTTCATGTCTTCTGCCTATAGACATACTTGCATTGTTCGATGTAACGAAATATACTATAAGTGTATTTGTGATAGAGGTGTTGAAATATGGAATATATGACTCTGAAAGAAGCAAGCGGTAAATGGGGCATCACCCCTCGCATGATAAACTACTATTGCACAAATGGTCGTATATCTGGTGCGGTAAAAATGGCATCGGTTTGGCTCATACCAAAAGATGCGGAAAAGCCAAGCGACAAGAGATATAAAATCAATAGCCCCAAGGATGGTGAACATAAATGAAACGAATATTTTTAGTTGAGGATGATTTGGGCTTGATTAGCGGCCTGTCCTTTGCGATTAAAAAGCAGGGGTATGATTTGGATATTGCCCGCACAATCTGCGAAGCAAATGCGGTGTGGGCAGACGGTAACTATGATCTGGTGATTTTAGATGTTTCATTGCCGGATGGCACGGGCTTCGAACTATGCAAAAAGATACGGCAGACATCAAAAGTCCCCATTATTTTTCTGACTGCTGCCGATGAAGAAACCGACATCACCATGGGGCTTGATATCGGCGGTGACGACTACATCACAAAGCCTTTTAAGTTGGCAGTGTTTCTGTCAAGAATCAATGCGTTGCTGCGCAGAAGCGAGCATTTTAGTCAGGCAGATACGGATCTGGTATCAGGCGGGATTAAAATTGATTTGCTGAAAAGCGAGGTATCAAAAAACGGTGAAATTGTTGAACTGACCGCCTGCGAATATAAGCTGCTGCGCTTATTTGTAGAAAACCCGGATAGGGTGCTTTCGCCGGAACAGATTTTAAGCAAGCTGTGGGATTGCAATGAAAACTATGTGGGCAGCAATACGCTCACTGTGTATATCCGCAGACTGCGCACCAAAATCGAAGATGACCCCGGCAATCCCAAAAGAATCATCACTGTGCGCCACTTGGGGTATAAGTGGAATTCTGCTGATTGAGGTGCATCATGAAAATACTGGCAAGTCGAAAAATCAAACTTCTTTTTATCGAGATATTGGCGTGCATTGCTGTGTTTGCGGTAGCCACATCGGTTCTGATGCGCCTACCCTTTGTTCCTGCGGCGCTATCCATATTTTTCTGCACGCTGTGCATGGCACTGGCAATTCTACTGTTTTGCTAAGGATATTTTAAGGAGCAAAACAGAACCATCGAAACCGCAGTGACCAAAATTACAGCATATATTTCTGGAAATCCCAATGCCCGCATTGAATGCAATGATGAGGGCGAACTATATCGACTGTTCCACGAGGTGAACACTTTGGTTTCTATCCTGAACGCCCATGCGCAGCAGGAACTAAAATCCAAGGAATTCCTGAAAGACACGATTGCGAATGTTTCGCATCAATTAAAAACACCTCTTGCAGCGCTCAATATCTACAATGGAATTCTGCAAAGCGAAGCGGAAAATGCGCAGGCGATTGCGGAGTTTACAACGCTATCCGAACAAGAGCTGGGCAGAATCGAGACTTTGGTGCAAAACCTTTTGAAAATCACTAAAATGGATGCTAGGACAGTTGTTTTCGGGAAACAGACGGAAAATGTATCGGAAATAATGGAGCGTATTCAAAAGCACTTTGCGTTCCGGGCCGAGCGAGAGGAAAAGGAAATCCGCTTGACCGGCGACCCTACCGCCACTTTGCTTTGTGACCGGGATTGGCTAACGGAGGCACTGGACAATATTGTTAAAAACGCTCTTGATCACACGAAAAAGGGTGATTGGATTTACATTGCGTGGACACAATCCCCTGCAATCCTCCAGATTCGTATTGAGGACAACGGCTGCGGCATTCATCCCGAGGACTTATATCACATTTTCAAGCGGTTTTACCGCAGCAAATTTTCAAAGGATACACAAGGAATCGGTTTGGGGCTGCCCCTTGCCAAATCCATTATTGAAGCTCATAGCGGGACAGTAAAAATTGACAGTGAATTGGGCGCAGGAACTACTTTTATCATAGAATTTTTAATTCCTACAAAATTGTAGGATGAAATTCATCTGACTGTAGGATACGCATGATACTCTTTCATTGTGGTTATGGCACAGAAAGAGAGGTACAACAATGAACCTATTAGAAGTAAAATCCATCTGTAAAACTTACGGCAGCGGCGAAGCCGCTGTTCACGCATTAAAAGATGTCAGCTTTATTGTTCCCAAGGGCGAATTTGTCGCAGTGGTGGGAGAATCCGGCTCCGGCAAAAGTACGCTGCTGAATATGCTGGGAGCGCTGGATACGCCAACCTCCGGCAAAGTCTTTATTGACGGCAATGATACCTTTAAAATGAAGGACAGCCAGTTAACCGTTTTTCGCCGCAGAAACATTGGGTTCATCTTTCAGGCATTCAATCTAATTCCTGAACTGACGGTGGAGCAGAACATAATTTTCCCGGTTCTACTCGACTACCAGAAGCCAGATAAGAAGTATCTGGAGGAATTGCTGACGGTGCTGGGTCTAAAAGAGCGCCACAATCATCTCCCCAACCAGTTATCCGGTGGGCAGCAGCAAAGAGTGACCATCGGGCGTGCGCTGCTGACGCGGCCATCGCTGATTTTGGCTGATGAGCCGACCGGCAATCTGGATTCCCAGAATAGCAGCGAGGTGATTGCCCTTCTCAAAGAAGCCGCTCAAAAGTATGCGCAGACCATTGTGATGATCACCCACAGCTCCATCAACGCCCAAACCGCTGACCGTGTGCTGCGGGTATCCGACGGCATGCTCACGGATTTGGGGAGGTGTCGGGAATGAAAAGCTATCTGAGCCTGATTCCGATCTCTGCCAAGGTGCATAAACAGCAAAACCGTATGACGCTTTTGTGCATTGTGTTCGCAGTATTTTTGGTCACTGCCGTGTTCAGTATGGCAGAGATGGGTGTGCGGATGGAGGCAGGTAGGCTAATTGGAAAGCACGGCAGTCAAGCACTGCAAAGCCTTTTCAGCAGCACAATGGCGCAAACCTTGTTTGGAGCAGCGGCAGTATTATTTCTCCTGATTCTGCTTGCAGGTGTTCTGATGATCTCCAGCAGTATGAACAGCACCGTTACCCAGCGAACAAAATTCTTTGGCATGATGCGCTGCATCGGCATGAGCCGCCAGCAAATCATCCGGTTTGTCCGGTTGGAAGCACTGAACTGGTGCAAAACGGCGGTTCCCATTGGCGTGCTACTTGGTGTTGTCGCCACATGGGGCTTGTGTTGGGCCCTGCGCTTTCTTGTCGGTGAAGAATTCTCCGATATGCCGCTTTTTGGCGTGAGTATCATCGGAATGATCTGCGGCATTCTTTTGGGCGTTGTCACCGTACTGCTTGCTGCGCAGTCTCCAGCGAAACGCGCGGCGATAGATCTTATAGATATAAACAGAATCATTAAAGAACAGCTCAGCGAATCAGCAAAAGCCATAAATAATGAAATCAGGGCTATGCTAAAAGAACAGAAGAAAACTAGGAAATACAACGAAAGCATTCAAAGCAAAGTAGTATATGGACAAGGCAAAAGGACAAGAACAAGTCAAATATTAAATGATTTATCCACATTTGATTTTTTCGAATCAATTTTGTAGACCTCTATATTTTTAAAAAAGGCATAAAAACCGGGGGTTAATTATGCCCGAAATAAAAAAGGGATAATGTGCTAACCCGGGAAAATTCTGCGCCATATAAATTTTGACTGTGACCTGCAAATACATCGACTCTTATAATAATACAATTATGGTATAATATATATAGTGGTTAATAATCTAAATAATAAAATATAGGGAGGAATATCTATGGACAACGACAAAGCTTGGAAATATGCATTAGGAATGATTAAAATAGATGGTTTAGAACCTTCAAAGGAATATTTAGAGCTTATTGAAAAAGAAAAAAAGGGGGAAATGACTACAGATGATATAAGAAAGGTATTAGATAAAAAATATAGAGCAAAGGATTCTAATTAGTATGAAGGACCCATATTTATATCCTAATACTGAAATATTAATAAACAAATTTGATATTAAAGATATAACTGAACTTAATTCACTCGAAGCTGATTTCACTAGTTCAAGATTAAAGGATATTATACAAAACGGTATAAAAGGTGATTTTAATCTAGAGCATTTATTAAAGTTTCACTATACGATATTTCAAGATATCTATGATTGGGCCGGTAAGACAAGAATAATAGATATAGAAAAGCCTGAACCCGCTTTGGGTGGAATATCTGTTGAGTATTCCAAATTCGAAAATATTAAATCGGATATTGCTTCTGTCTTATCAAAGATGAAATCTATCAAATGGAATGAGTTGAATAACGATGAGAAAGCAAGTGTTTTTTCAAAATATATGTCTGATTTGTGGAAAGTTCATCCTTTTCGCGAAGGAAATACTAGAACAATAATCACTTTTTGTTGCTGTTATGCTAAAAAAGAAAGCTTTCCACTAGATACTGATTTATTAAAGGATAACTCTGACTATGTAAGAAATGCCCTAGTAGCTGCAACTGCTGTATTTCATGATTTAGGGAACAGGTCTAATATAGAATATCTCATAAGAATAATAAAAGATGCCATAGGAAGAGGCAAAAATCTTTAAAGGGGTTAGGAAGTAAATGACGGGATATCCTATGCTTTCAATACCATACGGAAGAACCAAGGATGAATATATCATTATTCATCTCTTTTACTCCTTTTTCAAGTATACCATGTCCACGAGCTGCACCCCGTTTTCAAACATGGGATGATCACAGTTGTCTATAAAAAAATTATGAACCCTGTCCGCAAGGCGGAAACCATTTTTACCGTAGAAATGCGTTGCTGAAGGGACATCGGCGGTTCCAACAATCATGTGTTTATATTTGTCTTTGTAAAACTCTGAAACAAACTGAATAAGCTTGCTGCCATACCCTATGCTATGCCACTTCTCGTATGTCGCAATATTCTTTAGTTCGCATGTATTGGAACTTTCTTTCGTGACAACGCATATGCTTTTAAGTCCATCATCGTACAGGGCAAACATCTCCCCGCGCTCAAGATATTTATCTATCATGGATTCTGACTCATCCGCAAGCAGGAGCAAATCAAGAAACTGCTTTTTACCCTCTTTTACAATTTTGATTTCCATAGAATACCCCCTAAATGATTCGCCCGGCACCTTGAAGACTGACCTGAAAACCTCCATGCCCTAGACATCAATGCTACGCACCCTAGAAGGGAACAGTTTCTCATAACATTTTTATCATTAAATAATCCCCATACCCTGCATGATCAAACTTTTTATCTACCATTTCGTACCCCAAGCGGATATAGAATTGCACGGCAGGTCATCTATAAAACACCCTATTTTAAAGGGTCAAAAAAGGGTGTTTTTTCACCGATTTTCGATCTCTTTTTTGCCTTTAAACCACTATATGTTGTGAACAAGTTTTACTATTTCTTATCAAAACCACAATACGTCATCAGTATTGTCGCCTCAACGTGTGCTGTATGAGTAAACATGTCTATCGGTGGCACATTCCTTCTGTATATGCCTGCAGTAAGGGGCTAATTGTTGACTTCTGTGTGCAAATCCCGGTGAAAATCATCGATGATTTTATTAACAAATGGAATCTTTCAATAGAAAATGATGGCTCTGATTTTACTAAAAAGCAGCAAGTGCGGATTGATGCTGAAAATCCTATGGCAATCAATATTAGGCCGGAGATTATACTTAATGGCAAAACAATTTCCTGCTCACACGGATGTGGTCTATCTTGGAATCCGTGTTTTACTGAACTCAATGGCATGGAATCTGAAGGTGTGCTTAAGCACTACGAGCTTGATCCTGCTAATGGTTGGGTTGTCTGGCGCTCTGCTTTTCCTTGGCAAACTAAACGTAAACCAAAGATATCCTCCCTTAGCATAACAATCAAGCATGACCCTGTAGAAGTTCACGGATCATACTTTAATGTGTCTATGCCGGGTGAAGGTATTGATTTTATTAATCCACTAACAAATACCCGGCATAAACTGATAATACAGGAATATGAGCAAAAAGAAATTCCAACTGCAGGATTTATGGATAATGATTATGATTTCCCCACCCATTGTATTGCAATGAGTTACATAATCAGTCCGGGGCTCTCTGATGGCTCCTTTTCTAGTGGACACCCTTGCGCTTGGCTAATGATTGGCAACTGCCAGCCCCCATAGCGGACTTTCACCGCTAAGTTACGTGGCATGCGTGGCACACAACAAAAAAGCCGGAGAATTAGAGTGCAATAACGCACTTTAACTCTTCGGTTATATCTGTTTTTCTATAGTTATTTTATAATTCCTTCAATCATAAAATGATTTTGCATCATTTTGAGGGCTACATCTGAATTTTAGCTATGATCTATTATCCAGTTTAATAAATTTTTATCATTGATTTTTCCTTCTGCAAGACCTAACCCTAAGATAATTAATTCTTCATCCGAACAAGTAATTTCAAGTCCATTTATTTCTAAAAATATTATCATCACTAAAATACCAGTTCTTTTATTACCATCTATAAAAGGATGATTCTTTACCAAAGAGTAGCCCAGCTTTGCTGCCTTTGCTTTTATTGTCTTATAAATATATTCACCATCAAAAGTTTGAAAGGGAGCATTTAATGCTGAATCTAATAACCCCTCATCCCTAATTCCATTGCTCCCTCCTGTCTGTTCTATTAGCATACTATGAATTTTAATTATTTGCTCTTTACTAAGCCTTATCATTTTGCCAGTTCCTCAAAAGCTTTCATATGTCTAGATAAAATGTTTTTAGCTACGTCCCTTACTTCCATATCATCAATTAACTCTTCTTTATCTAATTGGCTATACTCCATCAATACATATCGTGGCTTATTGTTTTTTAATATTACTGCTGCACCATTTTCATCTACCATTCTTGCTATTTTCGAAAAGTTTTGATTAGCTTCTGATATTGAAACTAAATTATTTATATTAATATTCATAAAATCATCTCCCATCTATTAATATTATACCCTATTATTTAGGATAAATTCAACCTAAATTATTGTTTATGTATTTATATTAAACTTGAATTCGGCAAGTATTCTCAAAAAAGTATTGCTAGTTATTGATTTTACTGTATTTCTTGTTTCAAATAAATTTGACTCATTTTAACCCAGTTTTTTAGGATAAAAAATAGAATCCTGCCCCAATATCGGGTATAATGTAGTTAAAGACAAACATTTCCCGTAAGGAGGATTCTGCTATGAGTATAACACAAAATACACCCAAAAGAAACATTTTTAACAAAACAAATTTGACAAAAGGGGACGTACCCAGATTGTCAGCAAACTGTGAATGCATATTTAAAAAGGATAGCTCCTTGTTTGCTACATTTCAGGCAGTGGAATATGAAGAAATCGTAAGAAATCTTTTTGTGACTCTATCTCCCTTTCTGCAACAAAATTTATGAATGGTTTGTCGTCTATATGTGCCTTTTCAAGGAGAGAAATATATTCTGTCCGTAAAATTGGTGGGATTAATGCCGGCAAATATCCATCTTGTATTAATGCTGTGTTCATTAAAAGTCTAGCTACCCGACCATTGCCATCCTTAAACGGATGAACAAATACAAACCTTTTATGAAGAATAGCTGCAAATTCAACCGGGTGGTACCTATCTCTTTCTATTCTTATCCATTTACACAAACTCTCTATTTCACTTTGGATGTTTTCTACCTTACTAACCGGATAATTTGAACCGGAAATAAATACCGGGATATTACGGTATTTCCCCGCAAAATCCATATCAATATTTTGATAAAATAGCTTATGTAAATAAAGAATATCTTTCTCCTTAATCTCTTTACTTCTAATAAGCGTAAACATATACTCATACGCTTTTGCATGGCCTATGGCCTCAAGTATATCCCTAAGCGGTTTCCCTCCAACTGTTAATCCGTCCTCTATCAAAACCTTCGTTTCGCTTTCAGTCAGGGAATTGCCCTCTAATGCGTTTGATGTCCATGTTAATCCAACACGGTAGAAATCCCTTACCTGCTCTAGCAATTCAGCCTCAAATGGCCTTAATTTATTAATGGCATTTTGGTATAAATCCAATTTTTCAAAGTGGTCCATTAATTCACTTCCTTATAATATAAGTATTGATGTGCTCATGTTTATGGTTTTTTATGGCTTTTAAACTATGATTATTATATCATATCTTTCTCCCTATAATCCTAAAGCAACCAAACAATTGAGAGATACCAAAAACACTAAGTGCGGTTCCTTGAGGGTAATAAAATATAACCCCATATATTTTCATACTAAAAAGGATATGAAAGCTTTAACTCTCATATCCCTAATTTTATCTCGTTTATATTGATTTTTCTTCTTATAATCCAGTTGTTACTCTTTTGCAACAGGATTATGGATTCCGCATGCCTTGAAAGGCCAACAAGGATGTCCTAGAAAGATATTAGTCCCCTAGTGGAAAACTCCGACTTTTAATCTATGATATTTAAACTCTGACAATTGAATCCAATTCAAAATAAGCATTTCTCCTTCTAAATGGTGAAGGACTTCCGATTTGTAGTTTAAGCCTTTCAAAATCATTTATTCTTTTGGAATGGTAATAAGGCTTATTAAATTGTAATCTCTCATTCCTTATCCATTTAGGAATTTCAAATTCATGTATTTGAAAATAATAATCAATTAAACTCGATACCTTTGTTAAATATCTTATTTCATCATTAGTGCATAAATCCAAATTTATATCTTCCTTTTTTAAACTATCTATAAAGTTTGGATCTTTATATTTCAACAATTCTAACAATTCATTTATACTTGTATCCTCATCCGGGTAATTGAACAACCCTTCTATATATTTATTCCCAATCATAACCTAAATCCTCTCCTAGATATTTAATAAATCTGATCTGTCTCTCTCCCATTAGTGACAAAGGTAAATATTTCTCTACCACACTTAGCAATTCTTCTTTTGTCCTAATATTTAAATCCTTACATAATATAAATGCATCTATAAAGTCCTTTGCCGGTTCTGGTCTTGCAGCTAGTACTTTCATTGCCAATAGTTGTTCGGCCTTAGGTTTTAGAATTTTAAGATTTGAATATAACTTATAGGTTTCCTTATCCTCTTTGATTATCGACTTTAAAGGTTCTTTTATCTCTTCATTTATCCAATTTTTTGGAAGATTAAATGTGAATTTAGTCATTTCAAGTATATTCTCTAATAGCTTTTGATTAACATCACTGAATACACAATCAATATCTCTAGTAGCCGGTCTATTGTCATAAACCATTGTCATGACTGTCCCACCATAAATAGTTAATTCAAGTTGCAATTGATTCTCTTTTAATCTTTCATTAAGATAATCAAATATCTGAAGTAATTTATCTTTATCCATAAGCATACTGTTGAATTTACTCATACCCATACCCCCGAACTATAATTTAATCTTTATATTAATTATATCGCACAAGCATTCCCCGTAAGCATTTTATCTAATATTTGTCACAGTCAAAATTTTTTCATGAACTGTTCTGCTTTTGCAACTGCTTGGTGTGGTGAACGTCTAGGTCTGTATCCATAACTTGATGGATGAAAAGTTTCATCGAATATTGGCTCTATTATATTTACAATGGCCTGTTGCACCACCCTTTCGTGTGCAGTACTTCCAAGGTTAAGTTGCTCCACCTGTTATTAAAGCGACCATCATAACATACGTGGTTCAGCTAATTTTAGGACGTCCCTATTCTCCGCATAATATAAATATTGATGTGCTCACATTTATGGTTTTTTATGGTTTTAAAACTATGATTATTATATCATATCTTTCGCCCTACAATCCCAAGAATAACCAAATAATTGGAAGGTGCCAAAAGTGCTATTACGGTTTCTTTAGGAGACACTTCGTTTTTGATACATTCCACACCACCTATTGATATGTACCATGTATTTTTGCAATACGTGGCAGATAATTTCAAATCATCTGTTGACTTTCACATTATGGTATACTTTATACTGTAAATGAACTCAAAAATACACATGATTGTTTGCCATATTAGGATGCGTCGTATGTAGACAAAATTCATTTACTGAATTTCATAGCTAATTTATCCAACGCATCATCACATACTCTGTATACCGTCCATTTATCCATTGGAGCCGCGCCCATTCGTTTATAAAATTCGATTGATGGCTGATTCCAATCCAGGCACCACCATTCCAATCTTCCACACTTTCTTTCCACACACAATTTAGCAATAAAAGAAAGCATAATTTCCCCTATACCTTTCCCCCTCATTTCAGGTTTAACATATAAGTCTTCTAAATAGATACCGGGTCTCCCCAGAAAGGTAGAAAAATTGTGAAAGTATAATGCAAAAGCAACCGGTTTGTCTTTATATTCACCAATAATAACCTCAGCCATTTTTTTCTCAAATAAATATTCAGCTAAAATTTCTTCTGTCGCCACAACCTCTTTTGACATTTTTTCATAATCAGCCAGTTCTTTTATAAATTCCAAGATTAATGAAACATCTTTTTCCTCTGCAAATCTTAATTTGAAATCATCTAAATTAGTATCAATTAGCATATATACGCTCCTCGCTGTATAAGTGAAATGTAAATGTCCATCCCCAACGCTTCACGTCTTCCTATCATATGTGACAATTTGTGTATGTCCCATTTTATCATTGTCATATTTTTATGGCAAACAAAGCGTCCCCACTCACAAAGGCTTTCTCGCATATTACTTCCCAACCCTAGATATCAATACCACGCACTCAACGTGCAACGAGCTGCTTGGTTTGATGTCTTTTACATTGTCGGTAGTCGGGAACAAGTCAAAGGCACTTTTTGCACTATCGGTAAGCGGGAACATGTCTATTTAGATACAATCCTTGTTTAAAAAAATTAAAATTTAAAAACATATTTTAATGAATCATATCCTATGCCTGTGTAATATTGTTCATAAATACAGAGCAGTAATATAAAGATCCATCTAGATATTGTCGATTAATCTGTGCATAATTACCAATACTAAAATTATATATGTTGAATTCTGGTTTATCATTGTTTTTGTTTATCTCTAAATACGAATTATCAATAACTCCATTATTATGTATATGACAGTTTCGGCGATTGATCATTTCTATAAAATTAGCATACTTTGCTTCTCCATCAATATTGAATAATTCAGGATTATGAGATTTCATAATATGAATTATGTCCTTTAAATATACACTTTTTAGCTTTTTTTCTATAATTGTATTTTCGAATTTATCAAAATCGTTACACTTAGCTATATCATGTAATTTAACTGTATCATTCTCAAATAATTCTAGCCATTCGAAAAAATTGCTTTTGAACTTAATTCTAATAACATCAAATACAAACGCATCAAAAAGTGCCATTAATTGAATAAATGCTTGCCTATATATGTTAATGTTGTTTTTGGTATCTATTAATCGTAATAATCTTTCAACATTTATTAGTTCTTGCAGTTTTTCTTTGTTGCAATATATCAAATTATTATGATAAATTTTCAAAGTATAATCTATATATTTATAAGCCTTCTCCCTATTGTCATATAGCCCTAAATAAAACTCTCCTCCGATATTTTCTCCCTCAATATTACTGAGGAATTCTAACTGATTGGTTAACTCTGACATGATTTCTTCTCTATCATCAATACCATTTTCTGTCAACTCATAAATAAAGTTAATAAGCTCTCCTTCATAACTTCTCGAATCTATAGAACCAAACCATTCCGGTATTTCATAGAATTGACTTTCTGTAATTTTTTTCTCTAAAATCGAAATGTCATTTTTATTCTTTAAACTTAAAGATTCTATCTTATTTTGTATATTATTAATATCTGAACTATCCATACCGGCATCAAGTTGACTATGTTTTTTACTTTTCAAACCGGTTAAAATAACACTCATCTCCATAAATTCAAGATATTCTTTAATAACTGATACCTCCATTTTAAATTTATCATTTATCTTATCTAACCGTTCCTCTAATAGCATTTGCTATCCTCCCTAAACACCTCAACATAATCATACGTATAAATATAAGTCTCACCTAAAAATTTCATTATGCCTATTCCAGTAAGCTTACTCATAACATTCATTAAATTTCAAACCTTCTGATACCTCTGTTGATTAGATGAAGTCTTTTCAATTGCTTTTATATTACCTTCCATTTTATTTATGTAGTTTATAGGACAAAAGGGGACGTACCCAATTTGTCACATTATCCAAGAGCCACATCCAATATCATCATAATGGTAAAACCCAACATAACACCAATGGTAGATATATGATTTTCCGGATCCCTTTGGGCTTCAGGTATCAATTCTTCTGCAACTACATAAATCATAGAACCTGCCGCAAAAGATAATGCATAAGGCAACAAGACCCGCATTCTTGTCACTAAAAGAGCGCCTAATATTCCTGCAACAGGTTCCACCATACCGGATGCTTGGCCATACATGAAACTTTTAAACCTTGAAAGTCCTTCCCTTCTGAGTGGTATAGATACAGCCGCACCCTCGGGAAAATTTTGAATAGCTATTCCCGCTGTAAGGGCTATTGCGCCCGCTAGGGATGCAGTAGGCAAATCAGCCGCGATTGCACCAAAGGCAACCCCGACAGCTAAGCCTTCCGGTATATTATGTATAGTTATAGCGAGGACTAATAAAACACTCCTTTCCCAACCGGTTTTAATCCCCTCACATGTTCCTTCGAGTTGATTTAAATGCATGTGAGGCAACAGTTTGTCTATTATATAAAGAAAAATACCACCCAACACAAAACCCGCGGCAGCCGGTATCCATGAGGCTACACCTGCTATTTCCGCCATTTCTATAGATGGTTCCAATAACGACCAAAAGCTGGCTGCAATCATAACCCCCGCCGCAAATCCAAGCATACCGTTTAATATTTTTTTATTTATTTCTTTAAAGAGAAACACCAATGCTGCACCGAATGCTGTTACAGCCCAGGTGAATAATGTAGCTAAAAGTGCCTGTGTTACATGATCCAAACTCACAAACCAAATCCTCATACAATGACCCCGCCTTCAAAACAGTTTCATAGTTATTTCTACTCTTAAAAACCTATGTTTAAACTATTTTTGGGAAATGGAAGGAAAATTGGGATAGGCAATACCATTGAAAAAGTCATAATTCTATAAGGGACAAAAGGGGACGTATGGCGAGTGTGGCGAGGGGACGCTTTGTTTGCCATATCAGTATGGCGAGGGGACGCTTTGTTTGCCATATCATATTCATCCTCTTTTATCTTTAATTAATCGCTTTTAATCGAATCGTGTTATTGCTCCGGAGTCCGGTCCGCAGATACCCTCTGTCTTTAAAATTTATAGAACTTTCTTTGCAATGGAAGTGACGGCACAACATCGGTACCTGGCATGTTGTCCTTCAAATATATAATTACCTTAGCTATACAATAGCCGATAATTATACTGATGAAGTTACAGA
>DASRMZ010000208.1:0-5357 GCA_035647675.1 Thermoclostridium sp.
CTTATATTATACAGTATTGAAAGTATTACACTTCTGTTTTTTTACTTTAATTGAATCAAAAATTATTGTTTTCTTGCTTTCTACATATATCTGTAAGCCTTGTTGGCGAAAAATCACATTATATTGCACTTATGTTAGAAAACTCAGCGCCACATATTGCAAAGTTGGCTTTTATAACAAAACTAAATGTTGCAACCGTTATTATCGTTGTGTTACAATTACATTAAATATTTAACAGTTTAATTTAGGGCATTTTGCGATATTACATATTCTAAATACCGCTGTATGGTATGTTGTGGTTATGCATTTAAAGCTTGCCACCATATATTGTACAGTTAATCTTTGTTTAGATTACATCGCAAAAGCCTGTTACTTTTATAGATTTTGTAAAGGTTGAACTAGAGAGAATTTAAGTTTTATATAGTTTTATTTGGAGGAATGTTCATGATAAAGGCAAATAAAGTACGCTTGTTTTCCATCATTATAATAATAATACTTTGTTTTTCAGCATGTAATACTGTCGGAAAACAAACGGTTTTTGAAGTTCCTCAGCTATCATCAGCACCTATGTCCGCTGCCACCAACGCTAACGTCATACCTACTCAAGTGCCAGTCATAAAACCCACAAAAACATCAGCCACCTTTTTTTCTGTCGGCGATGTAATTATGCATGATGCACTTGTACAATCAGGGGAAGATGTTAACGGTACATATAATTATAATGAAATATTCGCTAGAGTGAAACCATATATAGAACAATCCGATTATTCGGTTATTAGCTTCGAAGGAGCTTGCATGGAAACAGATGATAATTATACAGGTTATCCTCTATTTAATGCACCCCCAGCTATTATTTCTGCCTTTTCATATGCTGGGTTTGACATGGTAAACAACGGTAATAATCATTGTCTTGATAGGGGTCTTGCTGGTCTATTAGAAACAAGAAGCATAATTAAACAAAAAGGTATGCAAGTTATAGGTACATTTAATAATGTTACTGAACCTCGTCATAGAATACAGGATTTGAACGGTATTAAAGTTGGATTTCTTAGCTATACATATGGATGCAACATGAATGAAAACCGTTTAACTGAAGAAGAACGAAATAAACACCTTTGCCTTATAGACAAAGAAAGAATTCAAAATGAAATAGAAGCCCTTTCGCCTCTTGTTGACTTGGTTGTTGTTCTTATGCACTGGGGTGCTGAATACCGTCTTGAGCCAAACAATGAACAGGTGGAGCTTGCAGACTTAGCATTTCAATCGGGTGCTGACATTATTTTAGGTTCACATCCGCATGTTATTGAATCTTCAGAGATTCGTGAAATAGATGGTGATACTAAATATGTAATTTATAGTATGGGGAATTTTCTGTCCAACCAAATTGGTGGTAACAATCCCAATGCTAGAAATAACGACTACACACAAGAAGGTGTTATGGTATCCTTCGAATTAGAGAAGGATTTAACGTCTGATAAAACTCGTATTATCTCTATAAAGCATATACCAACGTGGTTACACCGAGTCACTGAAAATAATAATTACAAATACTCAATCATTCCAATTCCATCTTTAGAAGATGATATATTTAACGAAGCTGATGATAAATTAGAAGAAAAACTCATAGAGTCATACAATAGAACAATGGAAAAGATGCAGGATTACCCTGCATCTCCTTAAGCATATTACATCGTAATAATGTGTAATGTCATTTTGAGCGTAAGTAAAGAATCTTGTTTTAAGGGATAAGATTCCTCACTACACCGCACAATTTTATATTTTATAAAATTGTATCAATTCTTTATCTTTCCTCTTCGAATGTATGTCCACATGATTCTAAGCTGCAAGTATATTTAATTTTATTCTTCCAGTATTTGCTTGTCATAAAGTTATTACACTCTGGGCACTTTTTTTCAGAAGCCATTTCCCAGGACGAGTAATCACATGTAGGATAATTCTCACAGCTTAAATAGTTTCTATTTTTTCTTGTTTTCTTAATATATATTTTACCACCGCATTTAGGGCATAATACCCCTGCATCATTTAAAATGGGTTTTGTATTTCTACACTCTGGAAAACCTGGACAAGCTAAAAACTTACCGTATCTACCAAGCTTTACAACCATATTACGTCCGCATTTTTCGCAAATTACATCTGTTTCTTCAACAGGTAATTCAATTTTACTTATCTTTTCTTCTGCAGATTTAAGGGTTTCGCTAAACGGTCCATAAAATTGGTGTAACAAAGCCTTCCATTCAAGCTTCCCCATTTCGACTGAATCAAGCTGGTTTTCCAAATTCGCAGTGAAATTTATATTAACAATATTTTTAAAATGTTCTTCAATCAAATTGTTCACTATTATTCCCAGCTCTGTCGGGAGGAGGTATCTTTTATCCTTTACAACATATCCCCTTGACATAATTGTACTTATTATTGGTGAATAAGTACTTGGTCGGCCAATACCGTTCTCTTCTAAAAACTTTACTAATGTTGCTTCGGTATATCTTGCAGGCGGTTGGGTAAAATGCTGCGTGGGATTTATTTCTTTGGGTGTTACTTTTTCTCCTTCGGTTAGCTCAGGAAGTAAACCTTCTTTATCTGCATCGCTTTCTTGGCTATCGCTTTCTTCATCCTTGCCTTCTTCGTAAAGTATCAAAAAACCCTTAAAAATAATTCTTGACCCGGATGCTTTAAACATATATTCACCTGCTGAAATATCTACCGACATGGTATCGTATAATGCAGGTTGCATTTGGCTGGCAATAAATCTATCCCAAATTAGCTTATATAATCTGAATTGGTCTCTTGAAAGCGAATCTTTAACACGCTCTGGTGGAAGGCTTAGCATTGTAGCTCTTATGGCTTCATGTGCATCCTGTGCAGCAGATTTTGTTTTAAATACTCGTGCTTTACTAGGAAGATATTCTTCTCCATACCTATTTTCAATAAACTCTCTTGCGCCATTTAACGCATCATCAGTGATTCGAACAGAGTCTGTACGCATATAAGTAATTAATCCAACCGAGCCCTCGCCTTGGATTTCAATACCTTCGTATAGCTGCTGAGCAAGCATCATTGTTTTTCTGGTTGTGAAACCAAACTTTCGTGCAGCCTCTTGTTGGAGCGTACTGGTTATAAAAGGTGGTGAAGGATTACGTCTTCTCTCTCCACGCTTAACTTTACTAATAATAAAATCTTTATTTTCAAGACCACTTAAAACTTTATCAACTTCATCTTTGTTCGTAAGCTTAACTTTCTTGCCTGATGCACCATGAAATTTTGCTTTAAAAGTTTTTTTATCGGTTTTGCTTAATAAAGCTTCAATATTCCAGTATTCTTCAGGAATAAACTCTGTTATTTCGCGCTCTCTGTCGCATATTACTTTTGTTGCAACAGATTGAACTCTACCGGCACTTAGTCCTTTTTTTACATTTTTCCAAAGAAGTGGGCTTATTTGATAACCAACGATTCTATCAAGGATACGCCTTGCTTGTTGTGCATTTACAAGGTCAATATCAATTTCTCGTGGTGACTTCACTGCTTGCACAACTGCCTTTTTAGTTATTTCATTAAAAGTTACTCTGCATTTTTTGTCACTATCTATATTAAACAAATTAGAAAGATGCCAGGAAATAGCTTCGCCTTCACGATCAGGGTCTGTTGCAAGAAACACTTTGGTAGCATTCTTGGCTTCTTTTTTTAATTCTTTAATTAGCTCGCCCTTACCGCGAATGTTAATGTACTTTGGCTCAAAATCATCCTCTATATCTACGCCAATGCGGCTTTTTGGAAGATCTCTTACATGCCCCATTGAAGCTTTAATTTTATAGTTTGACCCTAAGTATTTCTTTATAGTCTTCGCCTTTGCAGGTGACTCAACGATCACTAGATACTTAGCCATTCTTATCCTCCGTTTCTATAGTTGTTCTTTAATTTGATATGGTATCACTGATATTTTATTTTGTAAACTATTATTATTCATTTTTACACAGGGGTTAACACAAGACTACTATTCACTTCCTTCATGTTTTGTGTTATAGCAGTGCAATATAATGAAACTACACTTCATTTGCAATAGCTGTATAGTTCGGTAAACGTTTTTAACGCAAAGCGTTAAAATACACAGCATTAATGTAGTGCAATTTGCAAAGCAAAAGTACTTGGCAAGCCGAACTCACAAAAATGTTTTAAAATATTATTGTCAACACAATAGGACGGCTCTTTTGTGTAATCACGCAATCTTCTAAGATTATTCCTTTGGCATTTGTCTACCATCATGACGCACTTCAAAGTCTTCTCTTATTATAAATTCCGAAATTGGTACTGGGTTTAATTCTTTTTCACGTATTATATCAATGACTTCACCTAAAATTTCAGCCGTATGGGCGGTATCGTTGTGAAACAATAAGATATCGCCATCTTTGACTTTGGAAACACGTTCTAACATTGCCTCTTGGGTGATTCCAGTCTTCCAGTCCAAGGAATCTAAACTCCACTGAATCGTATAATAACCGTTTTGTCGTGCAATGGACATAACTGTATCATTATAATCCCCATAAGGTGCACGGAACAAATCTGTTGTTTTGCCGGTAATTTCTTCTATAGTTTGTGTACAATCTAATATTTCCTTTTTCACCTTATCATTGCTCAAAGCACTCATTTTAAAGTGATTTTCTGAGTGGTTTGCCAAATCATGCCCTTGCTCTACAATCATTTTTGTTTCTTCAGGATTTCTTCTTGCCCATTCCCCAACTACGAAAAAGGTAGCTTTTACATCCTTTTCTTTTAATATATTTAGAATTACTGGTATATCCTTTGCTCCCCATGCACAGTCAAATGTAATTGACACATTTCGTTCAGTGTTTTCAACACTATATATTGGTATTTGCCTTACAGATCCACTAACTGTTATAACATCTCCTTTAATTGCATAAAGTACCGCTAAACTTATTACCAAGCAAAATAATATGATTACTATTGTTCTCTTTCTTATTACAATCATAATTCATCACCATAGTTTGTCTTCTAATAATTTATATATGGAAATTAAGTTTTTTTATTCTCAACTTTATTGTTAAATTTAAGGGTATTGTAAAAAGAATTTTCAACCTTATTGGAGCCATGATTTTTTCCCTATTTCTGACACGACCTTTTTATCCGGAAGGGGTTACATCAACCCAAATAAGCTAATAAGAGCTTCCTTTAAGGGAGCCCTGATAGAAAGCTAGTATAAATGAATTAGAATATTAATTATCGGCATTTTTTTTAGCATTCTTTAGAAGTTCGTCTTCATATTCTTTGTAATAATTATTAAAAGCTTCTTCAAATTCAGCGTTGGATAGATTTTTGTATTTCTC
>DASRMZ010000209.1:0-10041 GCA_035647675.1 Thermoclostridium sp.
CTTTTAACATTCGGAGGATCACCCCCGCGTGTGCGGGAAAGACTTCGTTTATTTATTTTAGCTTCTAGATCTACTAGGATCACCCCCGCGTGTGCGGGAAAGACTAGGTTGTATAATTGCGTTTGCTTTTTTAATTTAGGATCACCCCCGCGTGTGCGGGAAAGACCCAAAGGTCGCCTACGCTATAGGGGGTTGTCGGGGATCACCCCCGCGTGTGCGGGAAAGACTTCCACCTATACCTATTTGAAGACATGACACCAGGATCACCCCCGCGTGTGCGGGAAAGACCACAATCTCGCTCAGTTAGCTTGCCGTCTATAGGGATCACCCCCGCGTGTGCGGGAAAGACACTGCTTATTTCTTCTAGTGCCTTTCCATCTTGGGATCACCCCCGCGTGTGCGGGAAAGACACTTAACAAACCCTTTGTTATTCAAGGTTTACGATTTAGTTGTCCCTCAAATCCATTCACTTGTGTTGACAGGGTATGCGTTAATCGGGCATCTTCCAACGCCCGGTGCAAGACAGGGTCGTTTATCCCATATGCCGGTAGTACATCCTTTAATTTATAAGATTTCAAAAACATCATCTCTTTCTTTACAAGACCCATAAGATCAATTTTCCGGTTTTTTATAGTATCTTTATTTATATCTCGTAAATTACTATTTATGAAATCAATATCAAAAAAAACATTGTATCCTACTACAGGAAGATGACCAATAAAATTGACGAAGCCATCCAAAACTTTTGAAATATCTTGCCCATCTTTTGCTAAAACTTGATCAGTTATACCCGTCAATTTCACAATTTCATCCGGTAGTGTACGATCATTTGAAATCAAGTAATTAAACTCTTCGTAATTATCTGCCCCTATCCTAATAGCCGCTATTTCAATAATGTCATCTTGCAATGGGTCTAGACCATTTGTCTCAATGTCTATAACAATATAAGGCGTGATTGGGGTCTTTTTATTTTTTTTCGAAGTATATTTCCTGGCTCGCCGAAACTTGGCCTGGTTACTAAAGCCGGGTTTTAGCCCCGCTGCTATATGTTCTTCTTCTTTTGGTATCATCACTAAGGGTATGCCATCAAAGGAAACATTAATTTGTCTGGTCTGATGAGTCCGGAATTGATAGCCTAATTCATTTCTTATGGCATAACTAAGTGTTGCTTGTCCATGCTTACCTGTACTTTGTATTACCCTTTTCCAAAGTTCCTCTCGCACTCGTGGATTTAAATCTCCAATGTAAACCCCGGTTGCTATCTCTTGCATCCATTTAGTCAAATCTCCCCTTAAGGACATGGGGACATTTGAAATAGTTATCACTGTCATAGCCATAAAACTTCTCCAACCTTAATTAAATTTGCTGTAATTAACACCATGCTTCACTAACTCATTCTTGTCATCCCACAGATGAATAATATCTACTTCTTCTCCCTGCTCTAGCTCATCAGCTATATCTAGCAAGTGCTTGATATCTTTGATAATGGACTTTATTATTTTCCCATCAACAAAAGTATCTCTCATTTTCAGGCGGATTTTTTGGCCTATATCTTCTTCCGGCTCAATTTGGGAAACCATTTCAAAAGCAACCAATATACTCGTGTTGGCTTTATATAGATCGGCAATATCATAAACAAATGATAGTTCATGATTGGCATGAATGAATCCCAACCCGGGTGCTAGGCCAATTGCAACAATAACACTGTAAACCAAGCCGTAAAGAGCAACATTTGCCGCTGAAAGTGCTTGGTTAATTGCGGTGCCACCCTCAAAGTTAGCAGGGTCATAATCCCGGCGAGTCCATTTAACATCGAATTTCTTAGAATAATCACGATAAATTTGGCGAACGCGGGCACCTTCGCGGCCGCGAAGCTGTTGCATTGTCAGATTTGAGACATCCTCGTTGGGGAACCTTAGCTGGTACATTTTCCTTGCCACGGCCAATCTGCTTCTCTGATTTGAAACTAGTCCCGCTTGTTTTTCTAAAAGCCTACTGGAACTTGTCAGGGCGCGACCATGTGCGTATAACCTAACCCCTCTTTCACCTACCCAGACAATACTTGTACCTGTATCGCCAATTAACTCCATTGCCCGATGGGTAATTTCAGTACCCGGACCGAGCATTAGTACGCTAATCATGGCAGCAGGTATTTTTGCCATACCCCGCCTATCAGTAATTGTTATCGCACCATCTTGTCGATTAATCTTTGAGTGTTCTATATACATAAAAGTAATTCGATCACTTACTCTAGGCAACTCCAACAGTTCTGGTTTTTTTGCTCCAACAAATTTTTTCATTGTAGATCACCTGGTATGACTGTTAAAAGGCCAAATCCATACGCTTTTTTCTTTCCTAATCCGTTTACTAATACCGCTTTAAAGAGCTCTAAATCCTCAATGGTTAAAAAACCTCCGTAAGCCGCTTTGGAAATTTTCAAAGGTTTTTGATTTGGGCGTTTTAAGATTTCGAAACTTCTTTCAGTAATCATAACCTCATCATCAAGAGAAAAACCATGTTTACCCGCCCTTTGTTTCAAAAAATCCAACTGTTGGTCTACTGTTACAAGCGGAATAATGCGTCCTCGTTTCCCAGAAGCTTTTCCTTGGCTAAGAGATGTTACAGGGTTTAGAACCACGCGAAATCTAAGCTTATCATTTACTCGCAATTGGTTTAATAATACATTATAGTCTTTTGTTTGGGCACTATTTGCTACCCCGTATTTTTCCAGATTTTCTATATCCGGTTTCTCTTTGCTTAATACAAGTAAGTATGGGTCACTGTCCACCTGATCGATTCTCCACATTTTTCGTGAACGTTCGCCGGACTTCACTTCGTTTGGGAAACTTTCTTCAACCCAATTATGATAGGCCCCCAAATGATCTAAATCCCTTGTCTTCCGTCTATTATTAAAATCTATCTTTACACGTGATAAATACATAGTATCCTCCTAAAAAGCGCTAAACGCATCATGATTATCTCCAACACTGGGTGACACCAATACAATATCCTTTCTTGCTATTGCCCTGTAGTCATGAAGGCGTTCCTTTTGCGAAAAGGAAACCATCTGATCTCGCACCATTTGTCTTGGAGAACTCTTTATCAGATAAGCATCGGCATAAATTGAAAGAGTTACTTTACCGTCATTTTTTCTTCTATACCAATCAGAGGCTTGCCATTTCAGAGCCTTTAGACTGCTTATTACATCTTTGTTTACTGTCCCTATGAAAGAATCCGCATTTAATGGATTGGAACGCCTGCCTAAAAAGGTCTGGAAATAGGGGTGTTTTAAAGCATATTCAATTTCTGCCATCCAGTCCGCATCATCACTACCCAATGCAACAACAAATACAGCGTCCTGTAAATATAGTCGATTAGTAACATAAACTTGATCCAATTTCCCATTTGATTTAAATTTATGTGCTATATGGTAGTCATTTAGTATTTCGCCTGCTTGGTCAACTCTTACAGCAAAATCTAACTGATTAAATCGTTTTATTCTCGTATCATCCCTTCGATAACCAAAACTCGCAGCCAATATTCCTAGCACAGCACTTTTGGAAGGGTAGCGATCGGTGGAGCGGGTTTCAAATTGTGAACTGCTTCCCCAGGACTGCAAAGGCCCGGCAAATTTTAATAATATTGTTTTCATTTGCATTCACCTGACTAAGAATCTAGAAGAGTATTCAACGACTCTTCCATTTTATCTAATAACTGCTTGATATCATCTTGATTGCCAACAAAATCATCCATCCCCAGACTGAATGAAAACAATGGCTTATCTACCCATTGCATAACCGATTCATATTCATTATTCAATCGTTTAACAGATTCCGTCACATACCCTTCAGAAGAGCGGATCGGCTGTTCATAAGCACTAACTAAACTAATTGGGCGATCTTCGCGTAAGCAGATTAATAGTGCCTGAGGTAATGTTTGGTTGGCAAAGGTGTTGATTTTACCAGTAGGCATCGACTTAACAAAGGCTTCGACAAATAATTTTAAAGCATTGACTACTAGAGTTTGGTCGCCTATTTGTCTACCAAACTCATGAACGGCAACATTAGCATAGCGATACAAAGTAGAGGAATTATATTCAATTGTGCCAAGCATGCCCGCACCGGCATCATTAGCTGAGGAAAAATCGTCGGTTGCGGTAAAAAAGTCAAACTCCGTCTGGACCTCATGGGTCGAGATAGCGTGAGCAACTTGGCTGGATGCATCTTCATTTAATTTAGGATCATCAGCGACCATTCTGCCAAAAAGGCTGATATCAATGGCAGGATCATCTTTGAGTAATTCTTGAAGTTCCATCTTACTTTTTTCGCCCTCAATAGCTGCCTGGGCAAGTTTATCAGCTTGTTTTGAACTTATGAAAAACAATGCCCTCGCTTTCTTGTCTTTTGTGGAAACACCGGCGGAATTGAGGGTCTTTTCGGCTAATTCCATGGCTGTTTCTTGAGCAATCGATTCATCAATATCAACAATCTTCTCGGCTATGTAACGAACTATTTCCAAACTTCGGATTCCCACATTATTCATACCACCATGGTCTAAAAAGTATTGCCGGATTGCCCTTTTCCATGACTGGGAACTGACTCGCGACCTGGTTACCCCACCATATTGCGCCGTCTTCGGGCTGCCGGTATCATCCCGGTTAATATTTGATGGTGGAACAGTTTGAATAGCATGTACATCCAGGAATAGGGGTTGGTTATTTTTCATTACTTTCCTCTCCTTTATTATCATAATATCGGTAATATGCTCTTGACCATTTCAGTCGAATATTACTTTGCTGGCCTTTTTGGAACCAGAACAGATCCTGAGCTAACTGGGGATAATTGACCTTAGCATCTGTTTTTGACTTCAGAAGTTTAATCATATGCCGTAAGTGATTTGCCAGCTCAGTAAAACTTGTTGCGGTGATCATAGCATTAAATCTTCGGTCAATAGCTGTACTATCGTCACCCAGTCTTCTTAAATAGCTAAGAGATGCTCCTATGTTCCTAGATGCTGGATTGGTTTTTGGATCAGCTTGAAGATTAACATTTTGGTTTTTCCCCTGCTGATGTAAAGCAAAAAGCTGCAAGGTTAAAATAATTGAAGCTTCGCCGACTGTTAAATTGCCATACTCCCCTAGATATTCTTCAGGAATATTAGAGAAGATTACAGGAAAAACTCCCGTAGCCAGGTGCAGATCTTTATTAACGGACTGACGCAAATTTGCCAAATTAGCCTTGGTCGAACTTGTTTCTAGATTGCTGGCAATCGAGTGCAAAATTTTGCCCGTTACCTGATAGATGCTAGGAATTTCAGCTTGTTTCATTTTATTCTCCTTTCTGATTATTGATAGAACCCAGGTTCTTGTTCAAGAAATAGTTAAAGTCATTGTATGCCGTAGCAATGTTTTTAAAAGATTTACCCTTTTTATGGATACCCTTATAGTCACGGTGTCCAGCTGACTGAACCAAAAAGTCTGCTTGTTTTCGAATGATTGCCCTTAATTTTAAACGCCATTCTTGAACACATTCTTCTTTATCCTGATTCACTTCTAAGGAATTTAGCCAAAGTCGAAACGGTAAATCAACCTCGTAATAGGCCTGTAGGATGAACTTGTTTGCAAAGCCTTTGTCGTCAATATTCCTAATATCTTTCACTTCATTTACAAATTTTCCGAAAGTTTTTTCAATAATTTCTTTTGTTTTTTCCACCTCCCCATTTATTCTAACAACCCATCCATCATCTTGCATATCAGCCAAGACATGTTCATTTATGTCCAAGGTATCGAAACATTCCTCTACAGGTAGCCAAGAAGTGGCGTTACCATCGGATTCCATTCCGTAGCTCTCAATTACGGCATTAGTTTGATTAGTAATCTTTTCAATCTCATAAAACCAATCAATAATCCCCGGTCTTTTATCGTTGGCATCTTTACTCAGAAAAATAGTGCCAAAAGATTGCCAGAACGATGTGTTCATCTGATGTTTTTGCGGTGTTCGGAAATCCTTATTGGGCCCCTGGGTTCTAAATCTCCAGAGGGTCATAAGCTCTACAAACTGATCTTGGTGGTTAATTTCTGGTAGTTTTACGGTGCTTATTGTAAAACCGTCTTCTAACTGGCCCTCAGGATCTATATATATAGCCCGACTCCAGTTGGTATAAAGTTCAGCTAAATTATCGACTGGATAACCTAATAAAAGCCTGCTTATTATTTCATCACCGCTTTGTTCCCAAGAGGGTCTTTGCATACTTGTCTGATATTCTTCTTCGGGATGGAGCAGGGCTAGGTTGAGGAGCAGGGTCTCAAAAAGATTGTCTCCCCGCAGAGCAATGCCACCTATGTCATAAATCCAACCTTTGGAGTTGGTTCCTTCAAAATCTTCATATCGTGCTTTGTCACCTGTCCCAACAAGGCCTTGATATAGGATTAGCCACCGGGCTAGCTCTGTCTCGCTTACTCGGTTCTTATTTTCATCTACCCCATATCTTGGTGAGAACAAGGCAATTTTGTTTCCACTTTCAGAAATCACGCGATTTAGTGTTTTGGGATAAACTTGAGTCGGACTACTACCTCGCCCGGCCTTGATCGGCCGCTTAAACAATTCTTCATTTGTCACTTGATAAAAGGGATGTTTTTCGTCAAAAAGATAAAAGCGTTCTTCCCAGTGATGAAGATAATCTACTACAATTTCCGGAAAGGCCTTTGCCTGCCACAAGGCCTCCCAAGTGCTCATCAGATTATCCTTATGATCTTCCAGGTCATCTTCATCAAGTTCTGCCTCCTGTCTAAACCTTTCATCTAAGGTCAGATAGGGGTAGGGTTCGCCTTCAAAATTAAACCTAGAAAACACCGTATGCAAGACTGCTAAGAGCAAACGCAGGATAGCAAAATTCTGCATCTGCATCTCTCCGGCAAGCTGTTTATACTTGTGGGCATTTTGAAACAACTGGACTAAAGACACTTGTTTAGATGTACTTTTTTCATCTGTCATAACCAAAATCCATGGTTCCTCTAATAAGTTGAAACGATTCAACTAATTCCCTCCTTCACCCTCTGTTGATTTTTGATAACTCAAACCTTGTTTTTGACAATACTTTAATCTGAACCCATTGATAAGGAATTCGCTGTTTTCATCAAAAATGATTCCAAGCATCCCTTTTAACCAGGCTGACTCCTGCCAAGATGGTAGAAATCTCCGATTAAATTCCTCCAGTTCCAAAATAGTCTGATCAATATTATAGGGAAGACTAAGCCGTAAGGGGAGTCTTAGTGTATGGCGGGAGATGTTTTTTTGTAGGGACGGGTCATGAATGCTACAAGACAAATCGCATTGCTGATCAAAAAATGTATAGCCATCTTTATGTTCTTTTAATGCAATAACTTCAATTGTTTCTTGAATGTCACGTACTTGTGCAATAGCCCGCTCTTCCACATCGGTTTTTAGTTCACTCTTAAGCCAGCCAACTAGGCTCTTATCATCCCTAAAACTAGGTTTATCCAATAGATATCCATTAGCTTTTTGCTTTTTATAGTTCATTTGCCCTTCGTGGTGCCCTTTAGCTAAATCATATTCTTCCTTTAAATCCGGCTTGATAAAACTATCGTCATCTCTATAAACCGCTTGCACCAATGGGGAAATATCTTGCGGAAGATAGATTTTATCAGGTAGAAGAAGCTGAGTTCGAATCAAGAGATAATCGCCGTAGATTGAAGAGGAACCCGGCTCAAAGTCGCAAATACTGCTTGTCCCCATCACAAACACCTGAGGTTTTTCTAGCCTTTCTGGTCTGTGCTTTAATGGATGTCTATGTAGTCTCCCGATTCTTTGAATCAATAGATCCATAGGAGCCAAATCGGTAACAAGTAAATCAAAGTTGATATCTAGTGACTGCTCCATCACCTGTGTTCCTACAATGATTTTTTTGTAAGGCCGCTTTACGCCTTTACCAATAGTTTCAAGTAGTTTCTTTTCTTTCTCAATCCGATCGGTGGCAATGAAATTAGAATGCAACAATTCAACCAAATCTTCGCCAAAATGGGATTTACATATTTCTGCGATTTCTTGGGATCTTTTTACCGTGTTAACAATAATGCCAGCAATGCCACCATCCTCCATGAGCTCATCCAAAGTTTCTATTAACTCTTCTTCATTTAGGCGAAGAACATCTACTACTGAATGGTTTGCCACCTTAATATCACTAAACTGTTTAACGGCCATACCGTCAGTGTATGTAAGCAAAGGATAAGCTTGGGTCGTTTCCCAACCGTCCGGTTGTTCCATATCCCTCCACTTTTTCCCGCTGCCGCGCGTGTAATCTTTAATCAGCTTTATACGAGTTTTTGCGGGTAGGGTAGCGGATAGGATTAACACTGGGACTCCATAGGCCCCCATCCACCGTAACGCTTGACATAAATATTGATTCATATAAGCGTCATAAGCATGCACTTCATCAATGACAATTACTTTTTTGCTAAAGCCCAAATGTCTTAGAGCCAAATGTTTTTGTTTTAAGGCGGTCATTAAAAACTGATCAATTGTTCCTACAATAAAATCATCTAAAACAGCTGTCTTTCTCCCAGAAAACCACTGGTTTACCACAATGCTTTTACTATCGGATTCATCATAGACATTAGACCGGGGTAAAGATGTGTAGCTGTCGTTTAAGGCCGCTTTACCATGGACCAGTTGTAAGGATTTTTTCTCATCATCAAGCTTTTCAAGCCACTCTTTAATACGACCAAAGATACCGTCTGATGTCGCTTGGGTTGGCAATCCAAAAAACATACCACTAGCTTTTGTTTTCATTGATAGTTGTTCAACCCCAATTAAAGCTGCCTCCGTTTTTCCAACCCCCATGGGGGCTTCCACAATGATAATACCCGGTCTGATTGTTTTTTCAATAATTTCAAAGAGTTTCTCTTGTAAATCATTAGGTTTAAAATCAAATCGCTTTTTATAATCCAAAACTATATCCGTGTGTTCTGCTTCAATCCTGGGTGCGGTCTGATACCATTTTATCCATCCTGCTGCTATTCTTTGCTCCATGTTTTCAACGAAAGGCTTATCTATCGGGATCAGTGGAAAATAACTTTCGTTACTAGCAATCCAATCGGCCATGATCAATAAACCGCTTAGCAATACCTGACCAGGCTGATTTATGCTCGGTAAATCTGTTACCGCTTCAAAATCGTTTGTTTTAAGTGCCCAGTCAAATATTGTTTTTTGGCTTTCTCTCCACTTGTGGTGTACAGCGTTTTCTTTATCTTGATTCTGAAAATAGTTATTTGTGTAGGCATGTAATTGTGGGGAAATGTCTTCTTTTTTAGCGACGGGGTTTCCGTGATGTGCCCCTACAATCGAGCTAATATCACGGGCGACGCCAAAACTTTCTAAAAGTGTTTGGCCGGCAATGGCATGGTGAGTCTTTGCCGGATTCATTAAGCGGTTATAGTATCCTGTTATTCCAAGAAACCCAACTCTTTCGAGTTTTTCTAGCAATGCCCCATCCAAATCCAGTGACTGGTGAAAACTTGGCCGGCTCTGGAAAACAGGAGTTGCCTTGCCAATATCATGAGTAGCAGCCAAAAAACCTGCTAAGTTTTTTGCCCTTTCTTCATTGGGCTGACTCAAGGAATTTATTATCTGTTGTCTTTGCAGTGTACTTAACCAATGCTCCCAAAGCAGCTTTATTACTTCAGCAACATCAATTAGATGTTGTTTCAAGGGCAACCATTGAAAAACAGTATCCTTATCACTTTTTTTTGCCCATAATGCATTTTCAAACAGGGGTAAGTGATGGTTACAGATCAGAGCCACTCCTTTCCAGCAGAATCGTGGTTGACATTTTCCGACTCATTAAAACAGACACTACTTCGTTTACTTTTCTAGGTTTTTTATTATTTCTTTTAATTTACTTAAATTTTAGTCCGTGAAAAATTACCATATTACTTGTGTCAAGCATATAGCATATTGTTAAAATAATCCATTACAAGACATTAATAATAAGCGGCTTGACCGCTTATTATTGGAGAATATCCTT
>DASRMZ010000210.1:0-11412 GCA_035647675.1 Thermoclostridium sp.
GTATGATATATAAACATCCAACCCCAGTTTTTTATATATTTCAACAGTCATCATCATAAATTCAGCTTCAGCCATTATCGACTTAACACCCACCATATCGACATCACATTGTATAAATTCTCGATTCCTTCCGGTTTTTACAGGTCCATCTCTATACACTTTTCCAATTTCATATCTTTTAAATGGCATCGTGATATTGGGGTTCATTCCTATCAATCTTGCGAAGGGTATTGTGAGGTCATAGCGCAATCCTAATTCACGTTTACCCTGATCATTTAACTTGTATACCTCTTTTAATATTTCTGCACCTCCTGAATACTTCGAAGCAAGTACATCAAAATAGCAAATAGTGGGTGTTTCAATAGGTTGATATCCATATCTTTCAAATACGTCCTGAAGTGTTCTTATCATTTCCTGTCTAATCTTTTGCTCCTCTGGCAAAAAATCACTGGTTCCTTTCAAATTTCTTAGCTCAAGTGCCATAATATTATCCTCCCTTATTTCAAAATATCATCGTAAAAATTACTTTTTTTCGTTTCATAATTCGCAATAATACTTTGCGAACAAAATCCCATAGTAGATTTCTTTTTTCTTTACATTTACAACATTAAAAACAAAAAACACCATCCAAGCATTTTCTTACATATGCCTGAATGGTGTTAATTTTGCTAATTTATCTACCACCGTAGGCACAAACGCAAATAGCGCATGCACCTATGATTGTCTCATAGCTACAAGCGCTGCCTGTGATGGTGATGTATTTGATTAAATATAAAATTAATTTTCATTCATATACCTCAAACAATATTTTCACTATCATAGCACTGGAGTTTTAAAAAATCAACAACCATTTCCATATACTGTTGAATTTCTCATCTTTGTCAATTGTAAAACTAAATTAGACCCCTCTTTCAATTTTGGTCTAATTTAGTCTCGGAAACCAGAGAGTCTAATTTAATATCAAAAACTTTTGTTGAAATTTAATGTATTATAATAATGCCCAGATAATAGTTCCAAGGAGGAAACTATTATGTCTAAACATTTAACATATGATGATAGATTAAATATTCAAGATTTATTAAAATCAGGTTCTTCTATATCTTGTATTGCAAGAAAATTAAACAGACATAAATCTACTATTTCTAGAGAAATTACTCTTAGAGCAATGTTCCGTAAAGTAGGTGGTTATGGTCATACCTATAATGCTTGTTTGTACAGATTTGATTGTGATATGAAAAATCTTTGCAAAAAAGACATGTGTATTTGCAAAGTAAAACACTGTAAGTTTTGCAAAATATGTAACGACAATTGTGATCATTTTAAAGAAGAAATATGCGATATATATTCTTCTCCTCCTTATGTTTGCAATAGTTGTGAGAAAAGGTTTAAATGTACTCTTAAAAAATGTCTTTATTCTGCTAAGGAAGCACATAAAGATTATGAAAACACATTAAAAGATTCCAGGACTGGCATTCAACTTTCACCTGAAGAGATTAAAGTACTTGATGATATTGTTTCTCCATTAGTTCTGCAAGGACAATCAATACATCACATTTATGTACATAACAAAGATACTATTATGATTAGTGAATCCACCTTATATTCATTAATTGATAAAGGTCTTTTATCAGTTAAGAATATCGATTTACCCAGAAAAGTTAGGTATCGTGCTAGGAGGAAGAAACAGATGGGTTATAAAGTTGACAAGGCATGTTTGAAAGGCAGAAAATACGATGATTATCTTAAGTTCTTAGAAGACAATAGTGATACTTCTATTGTTGAAATAGATACAGTTGAGGGTACAGTTGGTGGTAAGGTATTACTAACAATACACTTTATTGACTCTTCATTTATGATTATGTTTCTTCGGGAGCATAATGACGCTAGAAGCGTTTCTGAGTGGTTTAAATGGATTTATAACGCTGTTGGTGCAGAAGATTATAAAGCATTATTTTATTTGATTTTAACAGACAATGGGAGCGAATTCTCAGACCCAGGTAAAATTGAAAAAATTAATGATGAAGAGCAACTCGCACATGTATTTTATTGTGAGCCTTATTCTGCTTACCAAAAACCAGAAGTAGAAAATAACCATCAATTAATCAGAAGAATAATACCTAAAGGAAAAAGTATGAATGATTTAACTCAAGACGATATTCGTTTGGTGATGTCACATGTAAATTCCTATACAAGGAAAAAGCTGAATGACCAGCCACCAATTGACGCATTCAGCTCAAGATATGGTTTTAAATTAATCAATGCACTAGGCATTAATAAAATCGACCCAAACGATATTATATTAAAACCATCTTTACTTAAGTAAGTAATAACAAATATTATCTGGGCATTTAATAAAGCAATTTAAGGGGTCTATTTTATTCTAAAAAATCTTTTTTAAACCAATGGACCTCTAAAACCCATGCCCAAAATTAACTCTATTTGCATTGTTTTATATCATTCTAGCACAAAAAATGAGCAATTAAAAGCTCGTTTTTAGTAGAACTAAACTAACCCAAATGCTGAGTTTATGCCCTTCCTGGATGGGGGTCTAAATTAAGTTCGAAAAGTCTAATTTAGTTTTACAATTGACCGTTAAATTTAGGTGGCTGTATTCCGCTTCATTTTATTTCGAGATATGGCTGTGCAATATTAGGAAACACCAGAATAATAAAGCTTAGAGACGAATAGTCAGGGTGATAAAAAGCAAGCCAACTGTTTGAACAAAAAAGGCAGCCCTTAAGCTGCCTAAAAAGTGTTATCAATGGTTATCGTATATTTCAAAATTTGACAAATACACGGCATGGAGCATCCCTCACGATTGCAAAATGAGTATAGCAAAGCAAAAAAAGAGGTTTCTCCACCTTTAACCGGTAGGAGTACGTTACAGTGTTAGTATACCGTTATCATTAAAGTTTTAAGTGCTTTATATTCCGCCAGGGGGTACGTTACAGTGTTAGTATACCGTCATCGTTATAGGTTTAAGTGCTTTATGTTCCGCTGTGGGGATACGTTAAAGCGTTAGAATACCGTTAGGTGTATCAATTATAATAAGCACTTGTTCTTCTACCCCTGTCTCGGCGTTAACATAAACAAGGAAGTCACTATCATTTAGATTTCCCTTAAGCTCATAGCAGAACACCTCGCTACCAAAGTTCGTAGGTATGATGGCAAGACCCACTGTGCTTAGCTCTCTTTCAGCCATGAAATTTGCCTTAACCTGCTCTTCAGTAAACTGTGGCTGAGGTATATCACGCTTTGTGTGGCTCATTAGGAATCCCTTAGATTCAAAACCAATAACCTCTCCATTATCAAGCGCTATTTTAACCTTGATCAGATCGGAATATACTACCACTCCATCCTGCTCATATGCAAAGTTTACAGTAGCAGTACTGTCCTCCTTTATATAGTACGTATCTCGCATGTTTTTAAATCCACGGCTTTCAAGAAACTCCTTCCCCATCTGCTTAACCTTATCTACATCAAGGGTTTCTTGGTTCACATTTCTGTTGTATAGCATCCATATTATATGTCCCCCTGTTTTTGTCACATCTGCTGTTGCAAACTCTTCTTCAGGTCTATCTTTAAATGTAATCTTAAAATTGTAAGCAGGCAAAGTATCGGTCTGAATCTCTCCTGTATGCTCAACGGCTGCTACTTTATCTTCACCAAAGAACTTTTTTACCTTCTCCGTTGCTTGTTCAACACTTACTTCATCGCCAGTAAGACCCTTGGGCTTTAGACCCGTCATGTGATCAGAGAACGGACCATCGTAGATTAATGTGGGAAACTCCTGAAAGGTATTGTCAACCTCAGTAAATAATTGACTGGTCAAATTTTCAGATTGTTTTTGAAACATCTCCGTTCCCTTATTTGCAAGCTCGTTCCACTTTATCCTTCCTCCTGAAATGGAGGCTTGAAGATTATTTAACCCATCCTCAAGTGATACAGAATACTCATGAAGCTGTTCGAGCTGCTTGTATTGATCTTCATTAATCCCCTTTCCGCCAATATTCTGTCTATCCAATGCATATGCAAAATCACCCACTTGAGAGAGAAACTTTGATGTATTTGCTAAAACCTCTTGTGTAATGGGTAACTGTCCAAGATTTGTCTGAGCCAAATTTGCCTGATGCCATGCTTCCTGCAATGTCTCTGCTGCCATCTTCGGTGTTGAGGAAACCATACCCTTCATCAATAACACCTCAACATTATTCACATAACCAACCATTTCATAAAATGCTCTGTTGTACTGATTATCCAACTCTTGGCGCAAATCAGCCGCTCTTTTATACTGGAATATGCCCCAGGCTGCAACAACAGCAATCAGTACAACAACAACGCTGTACATATGCCTGTCTGATAGCCTCTTTTTCCAATCCAAGAGTTTTCCACGAAATTTACCCAACAGAATACACCTCCTTATCTTATCCGCCTGTTTGTTAAATATCTGTAAAAACCGGTGTTAAATCATTATTTACCAAAGTTATGTTTACCGATTGCCTTCATAATCTGCCTACTCCATATCCATTTGCTTGTCGCAGTGGCAGGATTCCAATAATACAAACAGCCACCAGTAGGATCCCAGCCATTAAGAGCATCACGTGTTGCCTTTACCACGGTGGAATCGGCATCTATCGGTACATTAATCTGCCCATCGCTAACAGCAGTAAATGCACCAGGCTGATAGATAACCCCTGCAACTGTATTTGGAAAATCAGGGGAAGCAACTCTGTTTAGTATTACAGCTCCAACAGCCACCTGACCTTCATATGGTTCACCTCTTGCTTCTCCATTTATAGCTCTTGCTATAAGCTGCTCATTAGATGCTCTGTTTGCCTGAGCGTATGATATGGTATCGTACATCATAGGCGCTACCAGGCACAATGTTATAGTTAAAATTGATATAATAGAAACTACTCTTTGCTTTTTCATAGTAAAAGTATATTTTCCTCCTTTTTTAAAGATGCTATATAATACACGGCACAGTTTTAATACAACCATTTGTTTTTAGTTTTACAAATCTAGAGCATATTTATACCTAATTCAGCTCATAATGGAATTGTAGATTTAAGTTAATAAATTTTTCAAGAGATGTATAGTTGACTTAAGCGTTTTAACTCAAAGCGATAACTTTTACGTTATTGTTCAGGGGTAACCTAAGAAGTATAGCTGTGCGTGATTAGGAAACAATAGCAGAATACAGCTTCGAGAAGTATAGTCAGGCTGAGGATAAGCAAGCCGACTATTTGAGCAAAAGTGCAACAAAATATTTTAAAAGCATTTTTGTGAGTTTCATCTTGCCAAGAGCTTTTGCTTCACAAAACGCCAACGAAGGAAAGAGAGCTAGTGAATTTATGCATGTTTTGTTTTTGTATGCATCTACAGGAAGTGGCCATCTAAAAGCTGCTGAATATATTGAAGAAGCCCTTTATGAACTTGATTCGGATATTAAGATTAGTATGACGGATGTTTTAAATATGTGTAATTTCCCCATTGAATCTCTTGTTTTGAAAATGTTTAGAATGTTAATATCTCAGATGCCCAAACTATATCGTTTTTTGTACAGGCTTTCTGAAAACAATGCTTTGTTTAATCGTATAGCAGGCATATTCTTTAAGGATAGTATCGAAAATCTTCAAAAAAGGTGCATTGATGAAAAGATAACTCATATTGTTTGTACTCATCCCCTTGCATTATTGTTTCTATCAAAGCTGAAGGAACAAAGGGAAGATACATCTGCCGTTACTATGGGTATCATTACGGATTATCAAATACATCGGTTCTGGCTTTACCCTAGAATTGATTATTATTGCGTTCCAAATATAGAGATGAAGGAAGAGCTGCTTCAAATGGGTTGGAGTGATGGTAATGTTAGGGTGACCGGGATACCGTGTCCAAGCAGTACTATGTCTGAGGACGTGTGTGATAATAATAATGATAGCACGGCAGGGTTAACTTGTCCGAGCAGTGCGATGTATAAGGATGCGTGTGAGAACAATAATGATAGAGTGGCAAAAACACCTCTGCCAAGTAGTCCTATATACGGCCAAGCGTGTAAAGGTAATTATCAAAATAGTGCTGGAAAATTTGAAAAAGGGTTGGATATAGAAAGGCCTTTTTGCTTGGTATCAGGGGGTGGTTGGGGATTGAGCAATCTTGAAGAAACCACATATAGTATGCTAAAGAAAATTTTAAACTGCAATCTATTGGTCGTCACTGGAAAGAATAAATCATTGCTAAAAAGGCTAAAGGTGCTTGAAAAGAAGAACTCTGATCGATTGACAGTTAAAGGTACAATTCCAAATATGTTTAACACCATGAAGAACGCGTTGGTCGTATTAACAAAACCAGGAGGACTGACCGTAACCGAGGCTATGATCCTTAATAAACCTTTGATTTTATTAAAGCCATTACCCGGGGCTGAAGAAAGAAACTACAATTATTTAGTCAAAAAAGGTGCTGCCATCTCCTTCAATTCATTTGTCGAACATCCAGATATTGTTTTTAAATGGCAAGAACTCTTCTCTGAAAAACAATCTCAAACAGCAAACAAGAAAAGCAGCCAAGCCATTGCAACGTGGATAATTGAAACATATAGTTTAGGTGGAAGCAACAATAAACGATAGCGAAGCACCACTTACAAATTAGTTATATTCACATCCATACCCTCAAATATTTGGTTTACAAGCTCAACCTCTCTCTTTTTACATGTAAAAAATATTATTTGCCTTTTTTCGCTTTCGGTTTTTAAAAGCTGGAGTACATTTTTTATTCTTTCCTCGTCATATTGGACAAAGGGCTCATCAAGAAACAAAGGCAAGGTTTCGCCATCTTTTTCTACCAGCAATACAGTAGCAAGGCGAAGGGCAAAATACATCTGATCGGCTGTTCCAGAGGATAATTGTTCAGGGATTACCTTTTCAGCATTATCTGGTGATTGGACATTAAGTGTTAAGCTGTCATCTGCCATTACATCTTCATACTTTCCACCCGATATTGATTTTATTATACTTCCCATCTTTTCATTTAAGTACGGAGAATAATCCCTCTGTATTTGAACGCTGGATTCAGAAAGTACTTCTATCGCAACGTCAAACGCTTTTCCAAGCGATACCTTTTCCTCTCTATCTTCCTTTAGCTCTTGCTCCTTCTCGTAGGCCTGCTGTATCATTTCATCGTCAGGAATATTTTCAAGCCGTGTTGAAAGAGTATTTATCCCTAAGGATACTTTTGATAATTCTTCATCTACTCGCCTTCTTTGAAGCTCTACATCCTCCAAGGTTAGATCTTCGTATGTTGCTAACCCCTCGACCGCCATTGCACCATTGTCATCTGCATTCTCTAAACTCTCTAGAGCCTGCCTCTTTTCATTTATCTTTTCTTCTATCTCTTTAAGAGTATTAACATCTACACCAAGTATGACTGATGCCTCTCTATAAAGGCTTCCCTTTTTTTGGGTTAGCGTGGACTTTTCAACATCCTTGTCTTTGTAATCCTGCGAAAGATGATTATATGTTTCTAAGCCCGTCTTCCACTTTTGTACATCTTCCTCTTCAAAGCTGGGGCTATCAATTATATTTGTAGATGTTAGTTTTTGAACAATTTGGTCCTTTGATATGTCCATGCTATTTTGTATAACTTGGCCTTTTGATTCCAAACGCTCTTTCTTATCATATAGCCCTTTAAGCCTTTGTTTTTTATCTTCAACCATATTTTTCAGTCTAATAAAATCATGGATATTATCAACCTTAGCCTCTATCATCCAGTTATCCAAAAGCTTTGAGTTATCTTCATATTCCAGCTCTTCAGTAGACTTTTCTTTTATTTTTCCTTCGCCTGAACTTTTTAGAGCTGTAACAAAAACAACTCCCATCACAAGGCAAATAGCTATGCCCACAACAGTAAAAAGCACATTAGCATTAATTAATGACATTATCGTAATGACAATCCCAATAAGTAAGCCTGCCAAGGCTATCCACCGCTTGGTGCTTGAAGGCTGGGGCTGTTTTTCAACATCTATGTTCTTACCCCTTTTATATTGCAGTACATTTTGTATTACTTTATCCATTTTTGTTGTGTCTTGTGAAAAGATACTGTTTTGATCTAATTCCTCTTTAAGCTCCTTAATTGCATCTTCATTTTCTTTATTTTCTACCTTTACACCATCAAGCTCCTTATATAGCAGCTTATAATTCGCATAGTCGGACACCATATCGTCAGAGTCCTTGCGGGAATAGTCCTTATAAACCTGCTGGGCTTTTAAATGTGATTGTATAATGTTCAATTCGTCTTGTTTTTTTTCTATAATATTTTCTATTTCAACTAATTGTTCGTGACATTTTTCTAAGGATTCGCATACATTTGTTAACCTATCTACTTCTTTACCTTTAGCAAGTTTGGCTTTTAATGCATTTAGCATTTTTAGTTTGTCTTTTAGATGTATCTCTTGCTTTTGCAACTGTTCTAATTCAAAAAATATATCCATTGAGCTATCGTGGAGTTTTGTTAGCTGCTCTTTTTTTTGTGTGGTCTTTTCTAAATCTGAGTTTATGATATTTAGAGGTCTTGTTGAGGATCTTTCACTTCCGACATGGGTAAGCTGCGCATCCTTCAAAGTTTCTATTGCCTTTTGGAATGATACCTCTTCATCGCCTGTTTGCTTAATATTTGTAAGCCTTTCAGCTATTACCTTTTTACCATCGCTATTAATTACACTTTGCATCTGTCCAATAAAAACAGTGCGCTCAAAACAGCCTTCAGTCAAACCAATATGCTGCTCGGCAAACTTAACTCCCTCTTCTTTAGCGGCTGGAAAGCTTCCTGTTATATTATTTGAAAATTCATCTTCAACAGTAATGGTGTTTTTATCAAAGTTCCTTGTAACTCGATATTTGCTCCCATTGTCAAGTTCATATTCAAGCTTTCCTGAATATGCGTTATGTATCCAAGGCCTGTACTGTCTCATTGGAGGAAGTGCACCGTCCCTTGACTTTCTTCCGCCTTTAAGACCAAAAAACATACCTTTTATAAAGGATTGAACAGTGGACTTGCCCGATTCATTGTGTCCGTAAAATACATTCATACCAGGTTGTAATGTGAACAGACGATTGTCTACTTTTCCAAACCCATCAATATGTATTTTTTTTATCTTCATAGCCTCTTACCACCTTTCAAATTGATATGAGCATTTTGCGATGTTCATGTTTTGCATATCGCTGTCCAATATATCGTGGTTTGCATAAGAGTTTAACACCACATATTGTACAGTCAATATTTGCGTACCTTGCATCACAAAAGCCTTGGTCTGTCATGTCTTTAAAATCTTTTTTACATTTTCACATATCTACAGTGCCATCCATTAGTGCTTCAAGTCCAAGATAAAGGGCCTTTTCAAAAATATCCTTTTCTTTTGTTTGATCATTTTTATGTGCATCGTCAATTTTCTCTTGCATTTTACGAACAAATACACCAGTCAGCGTTCTCTCTTCGGCAAGTTCCTCTAAGTTATACATGGGACGCGTTAAGTCATTAAGCTTTACAGTAAAGCAAGTTTCATCAAGCTTATCATTTATGCGTTCCAAATCAATATGGAAGTCAGGGCTAATACGACCCTTTAGATTTAATTTAAAAATATCTTTTTCCCGCTCATATGGCTCCAATGCGCTATCAAGCTTTTTTTCTAACCCATCCAAGCTGTCAATACCATCAAGGTTAACATCCACCTCGTGATAAGCTCTTTGTTGTGTCTTAATAAACTTTATTTCCCTTTCAACTGTGTCGCCCTTGCACAGCTGCACAAGAAATACGCCATGCTCGCCCTTCTCATCAAAGCCAAGAGGTTCGGGGCTTCCGGGATAAGCTATGCCTTTTTCTTCATCTACATCTTTTTTCGAATGGAAATGACCCAGTGCATAGTAGTCAAAATCTAAGTCAATCAAATAGCTTAAGTCCACAGGATTATAAGCGCCTTTTGTAAACTCCATGTCCACGGTACCATGGAAAAGACAAATATTAAATCTGTCTTGTAGTATTACCGGCTTCTTTTGCTCGGGAAGTGTTTCTTGATAAAAGGTGTTAAAACCTATTCCGTAAAAATAAACACTTAGCTCCTCATTTATGTACTCAGGATTTTCGGTTGTCAAGATATGTACATTATCACTCCATGGATAGCTCCTATACCAAGAATTCTTTACATATGGGTCATGATTTCCCGGGACAATTACTACCGGCATTTGATTCAAGCGCTTGAACTGATCGTTAAGCCAGTTGATATTGCTTCTTGAAACATACTCGTGCTCATACAAATCCCCCGATATTATAAGGAAATCTATATCGTGCTCAATCGCCGTACTCACTATTTTTTCGAAGGTCTTCTTCAAATCCTTACGACGTTTAGTTGAAAACCCTTCCTTTCCAATAGTTGAAAAGGGTACATCAAGGTGAATATCTGCACAATGAATAAATGATACACTACTTTTCATAATTATATATTCCTCCCGTAAAGCAAAGTGAACTACTCGGCAATGAATTACCGTGCTTTTGTAATCATACAAGATAAATACTTTACATTACTTACAAGGGTTGTCCTATACCCAATGCTGCTACCCATAAATGGGTTAGGCAGATACTTTTATTGGACTGCTTATTCCCTTTAAGGGATGGGATATAGCATTATCCGTATTTTGCCTATGTCGCCTGAGCATGTCTGCGAGATACAATAGCAAACCTAAATTTACACAAAAGAGCCGTCAGACTGTGTTAATCAGTGTTAAGTGCAAAGCATAACTGCAAAGGCTGTTGCATACTCCTTCGTGTGTGTTAAGCTCAAATCCATTGATATGCCGCCCGCTTTTTCAAAGACTTCATTTGTGTCGCCATGAAGAACAACATTCGGCTTTCCTGATTCAGATACAATGACCTCTATCGCCTTTAGTGAGACACCCTTTGAAATACCTGTCCCCAATGCCTTTGATACAGCCTCTTTTGCGGCAAATCTTGCAGCATAGCTTTGGTATTTTTGACTCTTTTTGCTCTCACAATATTCTATTTCTTGGCTGGTATAGATTTTCTCAATAAAACTTATTCCTAACTTTTCAATAGAGTTATGTATACGTTTTATCTCCACCATATCCACGCCACAAAAAATTCTCACTATTCTTATCCTCTTTATTCTCAATTATAAAAACACGAAGCATATAGCATCGCAAAACACTCTAATAATAAATGCAAAGCATATAGTCTCACAAAACATTTAAATGCTAAATACAAAGCATATGGTATCGCAAAACATTCTATTAAATACAAAGCATATAGCGCCACAAAACACTCTAATAAAACACAAAGCATATAGCGCCACAAAACACTCTATTAAAACACAAAGCATATAGCGCCACAAAACACTCTATTAAAAAA
>DASRMZ010000211.1:0-8993 GCA_035647675.1 Thermoclostridium sp.
ATTTCCAAGGGCGATCTTAATGTGGATTCTCACCATACCATAGAAGATATTGGAATTGTAATAGGGCAGGCCATTGCAAAGGCACTGGGTGGTAAAGAAGGCTTAACTAGGTATGGTACTGCATTTGTGCCTATGGATGAAGCATTGTCAATGGTTTCATTGGATCTTTCGTCCAGACCATATTTATATTACGATGTCGAATTTTCAGCGCCACAGCTTGGACAAATGGACACCGAAATGGTTGAGGAGTTCTTTAGAGCAATATCAGTCCATGGTGGGATTACACTACATATTAAGCTTATGCATGGGAAAAACAATCACCATATAGCTGAAGCTATTTTTAAAGCATTTGGACAGGCATTTAGAAAGGCTTGTGAAATTGACGATAGAATTACAGGTGTATTCTCAACAAAGGGTACACTTTAAATAGACATTTTGAAAAGGATGAATATTATGCTGCTTAAAAATACAGATTTTATTGAGTTGCCTGTTTTTGCAAAGGGGAAAGTACGGGATGTGTACGAGGTTGGCGACGATATGCTGTTAATGATTGTAACCGACAGAATTTCTGCTTTTGATGTTGTATTTGAAGAGCTTATACCTGATAAAGGAAGGATTCTTAATAAGGTATCTGAATTCTGGTTTGAGTATTCAAAGGATATCATAGGTAACCATGTTGTTACGTCAAATGTATCAGAATATCCAATGGGGCTTGACAAATTCTGCGATGAGCTTTACGGACGCTCAATGCTAGTAAAGAAGGTCAAGATGGAGAATGCAGAATGTATTGTTAGAGGGTACTTGGAAGGATCGGGGTTGAAAGAATATAAAGCCACCGGAACGATATGTGGTATAAAGCTTCCAAAGGGTTTAAAACAAGCTGATAAGTTGCCCGAGCCAATATTTACTCCCTCCACCAAGGCCACCGATGGACATGATGAAAATATTTCATTTGATGAACTGGTTAATCTAATTGGAAAGGATAGGGCAAACAGGCTTAAGGATAAGTCTATAGCTTTATACCTGGGTGCAGCAGAATATGCTGAAAGTAGGGGTATTATTATAGCTGATACAAAGTTTGAATTTGGATATTTAGATGGTGAGCTTGTTATAGCAGATGAAATGTTAACTCCTGATTCATCAAGGTTCTGGCGATTAGACAGCTACAAGCCTGGACGAGTTCAATTAAGCTTTGACAAGCAGTTTCTAAGAGAATACCTTGAAAGCATTGATTGGGATAAAAATCCCCCAGCTCCGAAGCTTCCTGAACAGATTGTTCAGAAAACGAGAGCTAAATACATTGAAGCATATGAGCGCATTACCGAAAGTAAATTTGTGTGATAAACTTTTAGTTATATAGAATTGTAAAAGGTGGTTTATAGATTATGATTGTTTACCCTGCAATAGATATAAAGGATGGCCGTTGCGTAAGGCTTTTACAAGGACGGTTTGAGGATGTGACTATCTATGGTGATGATCCTGTGCAAATGGCATCAAAGTGGGTGTCATTAGGGGCAAAATGGCTTCACATTGTAGATCTTGATGGTGCACGAGACCAATCACCAAATAATAGAGATATAATCTTGGACATAGTAAAAAAACATTCTGTCTTAGTTCAAACAGGCGGCGGGATTCGTACAATGGAAGATATTGATCAAATGATTAGTGCAGGTATCTCACGTGCTATATTGGGCACCTCTGCAGTTAAAAGTCCTGATCTTGTTAAAAAGGCTCTGTTAAAGTATCCTGACAAAATAGCCGTTGGTATTGATGCAAAGGACGGAATGGTTGCCATTGAAGGCTGGGAGCAGGTAAGTAGTTATAAAGCCGTTGATTTTGCAAAAGACATCGAACAGCTTGGCTGTCGTGTAATCATTTATACTGATATTGATACCGATGGAATGTTAACTGGACCAAACATTAAAGCAATGAAGGAAATGATAGATAGTGTGAATATGGAGGTTATTGCTTCCGGTGGCGTAAGTTCATTACAGGACTTAAAGGATTTAAAAGAAATAGGTGCTTCGGGTGCTATAACAGGAAAAGCAATTTACACCGGAGCTATAGACCTTGCTGAAGCGCTTAAATTGTAAGGGTTTGTAATGGCAAATTCTTTTTAATGAATTAAACATAATAAAATACAAAAATGAGAAGGATAACTGATATGAAAATTAGCGATTTATTTAAAAATAATAAACAAACAATCTCTTTTGAGATTTTTCCTCCAAAGCTTACAACCCCAATTGAAACTATTTTTGATAAGCTTGGTGATTTTGCTGCAATGAAGCCTGATTTTATCAGCATAACATACGGGGCTGCTGGCTCAAAAAAAGGGCGAACGGTGGAAATCGCCTCAAAAATAAAAAGAGAATATGGAATTGAAAGTCTTGCGCATTTTACTTGTGTAGGGCATTCCATTGAAGAAATAGATGCTCTGATTATGGAAATGAAGGACGAGAATATTGATAATCTATTAGCACTTCGCGGTGATCCTCCAGCAGATAACCCCGACTTTGATTTTTCTAAAAATGTATTTTCACATGCATCGGAGCTTATAAAACATATAAGGAATAAGGAAAATTTCTGTATAGGTGCTGCATGTTATCCGGAAGGCCATGTTGACTCAACGAGAATTAAGCATGACCTGCATTACTTAAAGTTGAAGGTTGATCAAGGCGTTGACTTTCTTATAACACAGCTCTTTTTTGATAACAGAATTTTTTATGATTTTTTAGATAAGCTCATAACATACAATATTACCTGCCCAGTGCTACCAAGTATAATGCCAGTTTTCAAAGCTGAGCAGATTAAAAGAATAGCTTCAATGTGTGGGGCTTCTATGCCAGCTAAGCTAGTGATTTTGCTTGATAAATACGGCAACACCGCAGATATGCAAAAAGCAGGCATTGAGTATGCATCAGAACAGCTAAGGGATCTATTGGACAACGGTGTTGATGGGGTACATATCAACACAATGAATCGTGTAGATGCAACGCGTACAATCATGCAAAACATTGGGAAATTATAATCTAAGGTTTGCTTTTTAGCATAAAAACCTCTTCCAGTGATGTTCCAACATTATGTACTAACATAGCATCGATTAATTGCTGCTCTGTTACTTGACATAATATATTTAGGTGCTCATCAGCGATATGTATAATATGGTACCTGTCATAATCTAAAAGAAGCAAAGTCTCACCGAGGCTTAAGTTTTTATGAATTAAAATACTTCTCATTTCGTAGAAGTTCTTTTTAAGGAATCTTTGCTTACGCCTTATTAACGAGTTTAAATTCAAAGCATTCACCGACCTTTTTATTGATGCAACTCCTGGTAGGAAAATTATACATGCAATCATGCTGGGGTTTTTATAAAAAATTAGAGTATATAGCCCTGTGAGAAATAAAATAGTCCGTAATGTCCTGCTAATCCCTTTCATTATGATATTTGCTTTTTTTGAGCCAGCTTTACTATATAGCAGCACAAGCAATATACTCCCACCATCCATAGGATAGAGGGGAATAAGATTAAACAACCCAATAACAAGGTTGGCTTTCACAAGCTCAGCCTTTCCAGCCCAATGTAGGGGAATGATTATAATAATTGCTGCACAAAGAAGGTTTCCTAAAGGCCCAAAAGCAAATATAATACACTGTTTCCACTTATCAGGTTGATAATTCTTCCACCTACCTACAAAGCCTGTAGGTTGAAATACAACCCTGAGTTTTTTTTGAAAAATAACCCTTGCTGCAATAATGTGAAATATCTCATGTAGCAAAAGCGCTACAAGATATATAAGTAAATGTCTCATTCATGAGTGCCCTGTATATAGTCCACGCACTCATTGTAAGTATCTGAAATATTTATATATATAGACTCTACCGATGTATGTCTTTCTACTACAAGAGTGCGTAGGTTAGATATTATATTCTGAGGCAATTTTTCTGTACGGTTTTGAAGAAAGACAATACATATAACAACTGCAATGCAAATTATTGATTGAATGATAATCTTCTTTGCTATAACAGAACTACCATTATTACTCTTTTGTACTCTCGTATACGAGGAATAGTTCGGAATACTCTTTGAATACTGATTTGCTTTTATTGCATGATTCAATTTCATCATCTCAAAAGGCATGTTCTAAAATAATTATATGGTTTTCATTATTGAATATGATATAAAAAAGAAAAACCTAAACCATTAATTGGTTTAGGTTTTTTACTGTAGAGTTTAGCAATTTATAAAATGCCCCCAAAATGCCGTTCCCCCATATTTTGACACCTAGCCAACCTGCTAGGTGGGTGCTCTGCCTTACCATTTACACGTCCTCCGCCGTTGCATACGACTTATGCCGATGTCGGAATTATCTTGAGGCCTGTGCTCATAATAAAAACAATCGAGCTCCCATATGTCTACTGTAGGTTCAAAATAATAGGTTATTCGAACATCTCAGGAACATAGACTGCTTTCTAAACCCATTATAACACCGAAGATTTTATTTCTCAACTGATTTTGGGTAAAAAACACTTGATTTTAACTTGTAATACCTGTAAATTAAGGTTAAAATCATAGAGAACACAAAGGAAAGGTTGCTATTCGACTGTATAATTTCCGATAGCAATATATATAAGGTGATAGCCTTATAATAAAATATATAGATTAGGGGTGTTTAATTTGTCAGAGCAGATAAAACTGATTGCTGCGCGTATGAGAGAGCTTCGCGAAATTGCAGGGTATTCAACTGAAGAAGTAGCTTCAAATCTAAACATTGATAAAGAAGTATACGAATCATATGAAAACGCAACTTGCGATATACCTATAGGCTTCTTAAATGAATTTGCGAACCGTTTTGATGTAGACTTAACTGAGCTTCTTACTGGAAATTCGCCAAAGCTTACTCGTTACACATTAGTAAGGAGCGGGAAGGGTATGAGTGTTCAAAGAAGGACTCCATACAAATACCAAAACCTTGCTTATAACTTTGTGCATAAAAAGGCAGAACCATTTTTAGTAACTGTACCTCCAAATAATGACGAAAAGGTTTCAACTAGCGCACATCCTGGACAGGAATTTAACTATGTAGTGAAAGGAACCCTTATGATTGTCATTAACGACAAGGAATTCATTTTGAAAGAAGGGGATTCTCTGTATTTTGATTCTAGCTTACCCCATGGTATGAAAGCACTTGATGATCAAACAGCTGAGTTTCTAGCAATAATTTTATAATTATTTATTCAAGCCTTTTGCAATGTACCTTAATAATTATTAACTGTACAAAAAGTGGTGTCAAGATCTACACATACCACAATATATTCTGCAAAGGTACGTAAAATATGTAATGCCGCAAAATGCTTTATAATTTACTCAAAGGAGATTAATAAATGGTTGAAAAATTTTTAAATAAAACAGAGTTCACTTCCTATGAGGATTTTATTAATAATTACTCTGTAAATGTACCTGAAAACTTTAATTTTGCTTTTGATGTTGTTGATGAATATGCAAAGACTGATCCTGAAAAAAGGGCGATAGTCTGGAGCGACGAAACGGGTGAGGAAAGAGTTTTCACCTTCGCTGACGTCAAGCATTATAGCAATAAAACCGCAAATTACTTCAAGTCCCTTGGCATAAAAAAGGGCGATCCCGTTATGCTGATATTAAAAAGACGATATGAATTTTGGTTTTGTATATTAGCTTTACACCGCCTTGGTGCTATAGGCATACCAGCAACGCATTTATTGACTAAAAGTGATATTGAATATCGAAATAATGCTGCAAGTATTAAAATGATAGTCTCTACTTACGATGAAGAGGTCATAAAAAATGTAGATGATGCACATGCTGATTCACCAACACTTAAGACCAAGGTATGTCTGTTCGGAAAATGCGAAGGGTGGCATACCTTCCATGATGAGTTTGAAGAGTTTTCCGATGTCTTTGAAAGACCAACAGGTAGTGAGGATACTACTATAAAGGATACAATGCTCATTTATTTCACATCAGGGACAACGGGTATGCCCAAAATGGTTCAACATAATTTTTCATATCCCTTAGGGCATATTGTCACCGCTAAGTACTGGCAAAACGTTGAAGATAACGGGCTTCACTTTACTTTTTCCGATACTGGATGGGCAAAAGCAGTATGGGGTAAAATTTATGGTCAATGGATATGTGGTAGTGCTGTATTTGTATATGACTTCAATCATAGGTTTGATCCAACTGAACTTATGCATATGATTGAGAAATATAAGATAACTACATTCTGCGCCCCACCAACAATATACCGCTTTTTTATTAGAGCAGATCTTAGAGCTATTGATTTCAGTAGCCTAAATTATTGTGTGGTGGCAGGAGAGCCTCTAAACCCAGAGGTGTTTAAACAATTTTATGATGCCACGGGCTTGAGGTTAATGGAAGGATTCGGCCAGACCGAAATGACAGTTGCCATTGCAACATTACCTTGGATTAAAGCAAAACCCGGTTCTATGGGAAGACCCGTCGCAGGATACGATGTTGAGCTTCATGACGAAAACGGTAATGTGTGCGATGCTGGAGAAGAAGGGCAAATTGTAATTCGTACCGACAGAATAAGGCCAGTTGGTCTTTTCGATGGCTATTATCGCGATGAAGCGTTAACTCATTCTGTCTGGCATGATGATGTTTATTACACTGGAGATATGGCATGGCAGGATGAAGATGGATACTACTGGTTTGTAGGACGTGCCGATGATGTTATTAAAAGCTCGGGGTACAGAATTGGACCCTTTGAGGTAGAAAGTGCACTTTTAGAGCATCCTGCAGTATTGGAGTGTGCAATTACTGCCGTTCCAGATGAAATGCGTGGGCAAATTGTAAAAGCAACTGTTGTAACCACAAAAGGATATACTCCTTCAGACGATCTGGTTACAATATTACAGGATCATGTTAAACATGTAACTGCACCATATAAGTATCCGAGAGTAATTGAATTTGTGGAAGAATTGCCAAAAACAATTAGTGGAAAGATCCGCAGAGTTGAAATAAGAGATAAAGATCAAAACTAATGTTCCACTATACACAATACATTAATTACGTCACAAGGGGCAGTTTTAAGGTTTGTTTTTAAGGCAGCCCTTTTGATTTTTATATTTATGCTGCTCTTACCTAAGGACCTCAGTAACCCAAGAGATATAGCTATGCACTAACGGAAAACATTAGTGGAATGCACAGCAACTATTTACAAATTGTTTATAGTCCTATGTGTTTGATTTATTGCAATAGACATAATAGTTATGATAGAATTCAATAAGGACTGACAGGAGGTTTAACATGGATATATTCATAGAAAAGATAGTTCAAAAAAGAAAAGATACGAAGGACTACCTGATTATTGTCGGGATAGTTTTTTTAGCGTTGGTATTGATGTTGCTCGTTTTAAATTATATTCCCGGGATGACTTTCATTTTCATTATAGTTATTGCTTACTTAGGGTATCTTCTTATTACGAGCAGAAATATTGAATACGAATATGCTGTCACAAATGGTGATTTGGATATTGATAAAATCATTGCACAGCGAAAACGCAAAAGAGTATTTAGTTCTAATTGTAGGGTGTTTGAAATAGTTGCGAAGTTAAACAGCTCCCATTTTTCTGATCACTATAAAAGTTATAAAAATCAGTTAAACTGTACCAGCTCACTAAACAATGAAAATGTATATTTTGCTGTATTAAATTATAATAAGCAGCAAACAGTGCTATACTTTGAACCCAGTGAAAAGATGCTAAAGAATTTTAAAACATTCATACCTCGAAAAGTATTTGTTGATTAGTTCTTAATCTTAACTATTTTGCAAAAAAAGGCGCTTTAGGAGCTTTCAGATAGGGATTGAACAAAAACTTAAGTGACAGCTTCAAGCGGAGCAAAGGAAAACCACACTGGAGAATAAAATCTTTAGTGTGGTTTATTTTTTATTTAAGTATTTTGCTTATTTTCTACAGAAAGAATAAAGTCTGCCATTGATATAGCTGCATTTACAAATAATCTTGCATGGTGCTCTTTGATTGACAATCTAGCAGCTCCTACACCATGAGCATCACCATCTTTATTACGCATCTCAGCTACAGCGGATATAATTTTTTCTAATCCAGATAAAAGTGTGTTAACTCGCCTGTCGGCATTTGGATTAGGATGCATATTATATAAATCTTTAACTTGCCTATATAGTTTGTTGATATCTCCAGAAGTAGAAGGCTCTTCATTCTTTTTTTCTATAACATAACAAAATGTTTCTTCCACTAATGTCCTAGCTTTAGTTATTGCACTATCAAAATTACCTTGCTCAATATCCTCTAAGGCACGACCTGAAATGTTCTTCACATATTCTCTATCAATAGACTTTATTCTTGGTGCTTGGATTTGAATCTTGCTTCCAATTGTTTTAATAATAAATTGATTACCTAAAAACACAAGTTCATTACCACCATAATAGAGTATGCCATTAATTTTATCTATTACTAGGTCAAAAAAATGTTGATATGCCTTATCAATTTCATCTGCTCCTAAATCTTTTGGAAATAATTTTGAAAATTGTTCTTTAGAAAACAGATATAAAAACAGATCAGAGCATTTATCATTATTAATACAGTGGTCAAAGAGGTTATCGAAATATTGCCATCTGCTAAGATTTGAGTATTCCATATAATAGCCAAAAATCATTGAAATACTACATATATCAGGCCCGCTTAAATAAGGCATTGAGATAGGAATTGTTCTCCCGTCGCTAAACGTATAATCACCATATTTGGTATCACCATCTAGTATAGCGTGTATTTCTTTAGTTTTTAATAATTCTAATGAATTGGGCATAGTAGAAGACATTTGACACCCCCTATGTTCTAATAAGTCCTATACAACTTAAAAGATATCTTTAATATCTATTCCATTTCTTTTATTATGCCTTCAATAAAGTCAATTTCATCTGCTCCTAAATCTTTTGGAAATAATTTTGAAAATTG
>DASRMZ010000212.1:0-10275 GCA_035647675.1 Thermoclostridium sp.
CTCTTCAATAACATATTTTCCATTAGGATTTTTTATTAGTTTTGTATCTTCCGGCCGTAATATATATTGATTTCCTGCTTCATCTTTAATAAAATTCGAGCGTCCTACAAAGTTTGCCACATATGAATTTACAGGATTATAATAGATTTCTTCCGGTGTTCCGGTTTGAACGATTTTTCCTTTTCCCATAACTACAATGCGATCGGAAAGGCTCAATCCCTCCTCTTGATCGTGAGTAACATAGATCATAGTTGTATTGGTTTTCCTTTGGATATCCTTTAGCTCCCTTCGCAGATGATTTCTCAAGGCTACATCCAAATTACTAAGGGGTTCATCCAATAAAAGTACTCCTGCACCAGTTGCAAGGGATCTTGCTAAGGCAACCCTCTGTTGTTGCCCTCCACTTAAATTACCGATTCTTGATGTCTCGTAGCCTGAAAGTCCCACCAGATGGACATATTCTTCTGCCTCTTTTAATGCCTTTTTCTTTTGGAATTTCCTAAAGAATCTAATACCATATGCTACATTTTCAAGTACATTAAGATGGGGAAACAATGCGTAGTTCTGAAAAACAGTCGACACAGGCCGTAATTCCGGAGAATAATTACTAATATCTTTTCCCTCCAGAAGAACCTTCCCATAATCGGGTTTGAGGAAACCTCCTACTAAGTTTAAAGTAGTAGTTTTTCCACACCCGGATGGTCCTAATAGAGTTATAAATTCCCCAGCCTTAACCCTCAGATTAAAATCTTTTACTCCATTTTCATCATCATACATCTTTGTTAGATTTTTTAATTCTAAAATCATTAAACTTTCCCCTCTTCTTCGGTCATAAAATATATAGTAATCAGATTTACGGTAAAGGTTATTATAATCAAGGCAACACCCATTACAGCAGCCTGTCCATAGCGCCCGCTGTTCACCTCTCCGTGCATCATGACACTTAAAACTAAGTTCCTGGGTGATACCAAAAGCATCAAGGGCCCAACCGTAGTCATACAAGCTGTAAAAGCATTTATAAAACTTACTAAAAATGTAGGCCGAATCAGTGGAAAAATCACAGTAAGCATAGTTCGCAATTTAGATGTTCCTAAATCATAGGAAGCCCATTCCAATTTCTTATCGATATTTTCAAAAGCAGCATTAGCGGCCTTATTTCCCACCGAAATATGACGAAATGTACAGTTTATTATTAAAATTAGCAAAGTTCCTGTCATAGCTATCGGTCCTGTGTGAAACACAACTATATAGGCTAGTCCAAAAAAAATTCCCGGAATTATATATGGTAGGGAACCAATAAATTCAACCCCCTGCATTCCTGGAATTTGTCGTCTTTTATTATAGTAGGATAGCAATATCCCAAATACAGTGGAAAGAAATCCTGCAATTACAGCCATATACACAGTCCTTAATAACGCATCAAAATGACGACTTTGGAAAACATTTAGATGATCAGTAGTGAATACTAAAGATCCTGAAACATTTCTTGATATTGCTTGTATAAATATGTTCCCATACTGAACCGCCATAATTATAAAGAAGACTACAGTAATAGTTCCACCTATAAATGTAACTATTTTAGGGAGCTTGAAATTTATGGAATCCACATCAAGAAGCTTTGACCTTTCGGACAATGTATCCGTCTTTTGCAAATTTTTGCGATAAAAGAAAAATGCAATCAATGCCGGTGGTAATAGAAGAACTGTCATTGCAGCCGCTCCATTTAGGTTTGCCTGTGCATATACCCGAAGGTAGGCCTCTGTTGACAGAACATGGAACCTCCCACCTATAATTATCGGTGTTGTAAAATCTGAAATGTTTATTGTAAACCGTAGAAATAGAACGGATAATATCGTTGGAATCATTGCCGGGAAAATTACATTTCTGAGAGTTTCCCAAGGATTTGCACCTAAATCCCTTGATGCTAATATAAGTCTACTGTCCAGTTGGCTCAAACCTGTCATCATAAACATTGCAGATAAGGATATTCCACTGATACTTTGTAAAAGAACAATTCCATGCCAACCATAGGGATTTAATGTTGCACCAAAAATTCCATAACTGATTATACCTCTACGCCCAAAAAGGGTTAGAAGACCGATTGCTGAGATAAACGGTGGCGAAATCATGGTAATCATTAAGGCACGGTATATAAAATTTCTTATTCCGGCCCTCCTAAAGTGAGCATACAAACCTATACAGAATGCCAAAACCGTTGCAAGGACTGAGGATAAAGTTGCAACAAACATGCTATTTCTTATAAGCTCCAAGTTTTTTGTCTGGAATAAATCCTTATAATGATGAAGCGACCATTTACCCCCTTCAGTTAAACTTCTAAGCAGGAGACCTACTATTGGATATAGGATAAATAGCAAAAAAGCTATGATTAATAAAATAATTATAGCTTTTTCGAAGAGAGATGAATAGGAAGTGATCCTATTCATCTATTCACCTGTAATCTCTTATTCACCTGTAATCTCTGCCCATCTATTTAATATGTTTTCTCTTTCTCTGCCCATCTCTTCCAAATCAAAATCGATTAATTTATCCATATCCAGTATATCCAGTAATTGCTCCGGAGGTTGTACTTTATTATTTGACATAATTCTAGCATCTGCTTCCATCAGGACTTTTTGACCATGTTCTGAAAGGTACCAGTCAACTAAAACTTTTGCCGCCTCCTTATTTTCTGAGTTCTCAAATATTGCAATTGGTGCAGGTATCCATGGAACTTCACCGGCAAACATTGCAATCACAGGTGCTGTTTCCATCAAACCGAAGGTCTGGCCATGTATTGCAGTAAGTCCAATTGCAAATTCACCTGCTGCAACCTTTTGTTGTGGTTCACCACCACTTTGAGCATAAAAGTCTACATTTTTATTTATCGCTTCCCAAAATTTCCAGGCATCTTCTTCCCCCATAGCTTGAATTAATCCGCTATGAATTGCATATTGTCCACCGGATATGCTTGGGTCTGCTAATATAATTTCACCTTTATATTGAGGATCTGTAAGGTCTTGCCATGTTTTAGGCATATCTAACTTCAATTCTTTGAGTAAATCTTCATTTACTATTAAACCATGTGGAACGATTGATAATGCCCCCCAGTAATTATCAGGATCTAAAAAAGCACTATCAATGTTTGCAAATTCCGGTGATTTATATTGATATAGATATCCTAATTTAGCTGCATTTATATAGCTATCTACGCCACCACCGAACCATACATCTGTAGTTGTTTTTCCCTCTTCAGCCTGTAGCTGAGAAAGTTTTGCCCCTGTTGACATGCTTACCCATTCAATTTGAATTCCTGTCTCTTCTGTGAACTGATCAAAAGAATTCTCCGCTCCGCCATATGCTACCGATACTTCCAAAACAGTACCTTCATATGGTCTTTCTTCCTTTTCGTCCTCGCCCGATGTCTTTACAACATCATCGTCATCATCCTTAACTACATCAGTACTTTTGCAAGCAACTAAGGAAAAGACCAGTAGCAATATTAGCAATAAACTGAGTATTTTCTTCGTGTTTCTCATCTTTTACCCCTCCTTCCATTAAATTCTACAACTTTTAGGCTAAAGTGTCCAATAGATAGAACCTATTGAAATTTTTGCCATTATAGATAAAATTAATATGCCGGCGTGGGTGTTCTGTTTATTCGATATCCTTGGGGAGTGAAAGACTATGGTGCAGGATTACTAAGAGCTGTGGAGACTGAGTTACTAAGAGCTATGGGGACTGAGACCAGATCATGGGGACCGGTACCGTGGTTTACACTTTTAAAACCATGGTCCCTGTACCCGTGGCTTGCATGGCTCGGTTCAATCTTCGCAAAAAAGAACCACTGTACCTGAACCCGTGGTCTTTTGTATACCAACAATTTTTTCACTATCTCTATCATAGGCAATATCGACAAATGATTGCCCAGAAAAAAGTCATCTCCACTACTTTCTGTCAATAAATCTAACTGATATCAAACTCTATTTTTTTATTGATATGCACTCTAATTTTAACTTTTCTTCACTTTTTTTAATTTTCACCTTAAAGTCTTCATAATTACTAACATCGTGAGGAATTATCAGCCCACATTTAAAAACCATTATATCGTCTCTTGGACAAACATTATTTTCATAAGTGGAACCGCTATTCATTCTTAGTTCTATATTTTCAACCCCTTGATTTTGCGGATATAAATAAAAACCTTTTTTAGCATCAAATCTAAACATATATGCCAGCAATTGCTGATAATCACTACCCCTTATGTTGTCTTCAGGTTTATATTTCGCATCAGCGATTATACGATTATCCACCTCTTGACTGATGAAATCGGGATAGATCAGACCTATATTCCCGGCAAATAGTCGTTGTGCGCCTTTTCCACCTTTGTTCATCGGGTGATAAAAATCATTGCCAATCAGCAAGTTGATATATTCCTCCCAGATCCACGCACCATCAAACAAGATACCGTGAATTTGACGTATACCAGAGCCAATTTGATGTTTCTCATGCTGTAAAATCATTATACACAAGCGCTGTAATGCTCTGTATTCGCGATAGTACGCATGGCGGATGGGGTTCTTCACGTTTCCTACTATAACTTTCCTCCTATCAAAAAACTCATAGCGATTGGTTGTTCCTACGACTAAAGCCACCTCGTCTTTTGTTTTTCGCAATAAGTTATTACCATAAGGTTTCTTCTTGATAAATTCAATCGTATGGCGAATCAACTGCATCAAGTAATTATCATATGAAAATTCACGCTGATTATATGCAACGTTCCCGATAAAAGGCGTATTTTTTCTGACATGGCGAGCAATATCGATTGTTCCTTTAATATTTCCATCGTTATACTGATTTTGAATATAAGTCTTGAATAGACCTTTACGCATCGCCTCTTTTAAATAGTAAGGGAACAGAAATAGTAGCAGGTTAAACATAAGGTTGTCTTGATTGGCATCGGTATTCAGCTCTAGAATATTGGGAAAACTTAATACGCATTCAAGCAAATATTGAAAGAAATAATCACATTTGCCGGTTGAAAAGCGTGATTCAATGACGAGGCGTTCTTTGCCAAATCCTAAAAAGCCCATTACATTACTTGAGCGATAACAATCATTGACGCTTTGCAAAATCACCTGATCCTTGCTTATGTCTTCCGCATCTTTTATAAGTTCAGGGAAAATAAATACTCCTTCTTTTTCAAGTTGCTTCAGCGTCTTATCAGCAATTTTTTCTGTCACATGGCTAACTCCATTAAAGTATTTTTTACTAATAAGTGAATTGTCTCTAATCTTGAGTTCCATCATCGTTATCACCTGTATAACCGTATCCCTTTGCAAACTTCTCTATAATGCTGTCTTCATCATACATGCCACGAACATATTCCTGAAGTAAGGGCTGAAGATAGTCTGTCCACAATTGGTCAAAGGTTAAATATTTTAATTTCAGAAAATAGGATGCACCGATATGATAGTTTTCGTTAAGTTCCTCAACATTTGAAATTTCATTGTTTAAGGCGGTCATTCGTTTAATCGCTTCTTCTTTATTTTCTCCAAGTACAGCTAACATTTCCAATTGTTCATCTGACTTTATCTCAATAAATCTGAAACGGCGACGCATTGCAAAATCAAAGCTATCAACCGAGCGGTCAATATCGTTCATCGTTCCAATAATATAGACATTCTCCGGAATATAAAACTTCTCGCCCGGATTATCATGCATATTTGTATACTGTGTAGACACTTCGCCGGCCCGTCCGCGATATCCTGGATCAATCGAGAAAAACAATTCGCCAAAGATTTTAGAAATTTCACCACGGTTTATCTCATCAATAATAAAAATGTAAGGTTTTAGTTTTTCTTGTTTTACAACTGACTTAGTAAGAGACGTTTTATTAACCTTGATTGCATTGAAAATAGCTAAGTAATAAGAATCGCTTTGAAGCGCAGTTGCCCTGTTAAAAAACAATGTAACATCTTTTGATTGGGTAAATGTTTGATCAGACTCCAGCATCTCTTTTAATTCACTGATACTTAGCTTCAGCTTATTTGATACTTTGTTTTCCGGGATAGAAATGTTGATATACTTTTCGTCAACGCTAGAAATATAGAATTTACTTCCGCGAATAGTTTCCAACTCATCTGCACCCAGCTCAATATTTGAGAAATAATCAGACATAACCCCTTGAACGGATGCCTCTTTTTCTATCATTTCCTGGGATTTTTGTGAATTATCAAGGTTCTTTTTCGCTCTTGCTACAAATTTCTTGAATACACCATCTTGGAGCTCAAATCCCACAGAGCCATCATCATATGTCTTTGGACGCAATCCTTCAACAAAGTCAGAATAATCATAATTTGGGTGAAATTGAACAAATTCAACCTGTTCTTTCTGCTCATCGGTCAGTAGGGAAAAATCATCAAAATAGCCATCACTGATGATATCAGCAGCAATTTCTTTTGCGAGGTGTGTTTTCCCTGTCCCCGGTGCACCACGAAAAATAATGTTTTTAGATTCAATAAGACTGCTGGAATAAAAGTTTCTATATCCGCCGGTTGCTTGAACTTGTTCTTCAACTGCTGCCTCTTCGTTTTCAGGTCTTCCAGCTTCTATTGTTTCTTTTTCACGATAGATAAGAACGAACTGATCACCCTCATGACCAAAACGCTTCAAGCATTCCTTGATAAATAAGATAGTCGAGAAAATGTTCCAACAATAAATAACAAACTGCTTGCCTGCATCATAGCTATATATTAAATATTCAATTGAATTTCTACGTTTTCTAAATTCTTCAACACTAGAAAAAATACCACGAATAATTTCAGTGCTTGGCGTATACTGGCAAACTGGAAAATTTTCTTTTTCCTCGGTAGGTAAAGCGGCAATTAATTGCTCAAAAACCTGACAAGCCAAACGTGGCATGGTTTGGTTTGAGTTCCTTTTTTCGCCCTTATTATATTTGCGACGTACTACAGTCCCACTAGCATTTTTAAAATATGTATCAAGTGGCTTGTAATTATCCCCAAGGCCAAGATTATCCATCATAAATTGGTCGTCAGTTGATACCACCTGGTTGGCTGTGATAATCAGTTCAAATTTCTCCTGCTTTGTTTCAATTGGAAAGTTTAGTCCTTCTAAAAAATTTTTTGCTTCAACCGCATTAAATTCTCTAGTTGAAATATCTTCATTATTGGCTAAATAATTTGCAACTGCAATGATATATTTGGGCGGATACCTCTTGCCAGATTCATCAACCAATTCATATTTCGTACTTTTGTTTTTGTCCGGCACATCATTTTCATCAATATACTTAATCGCTTTTAGAATATCGTCTTTTGAAATGTTTTTTGGGATTGCCATTTAAATTCCCCCTTATTTCATAATGTATCAAAATAACCCATTATAAGTCTAGCATCTGTCTTAGCCGATTTTATCACCTTTCTTAAGGATAACATCTTTTTCTTTTAATGACAAACGAAACGTATCCTCAAAAAAACCACTGTACCTGTGGGACTGCTACCAAAAATAACCACTGTACCTGACACCCCGGTTTTTGGTGATCCCCCGGTCTTTGGGACAGGATTACTAAGAACAATAGGGGCTAGTGCCGGACCATGGGGACTGGTACCGTGGTTTACGCTTTTAAAACCATGGTCCCTGTACCCATGGTCATATGGTCTGAAAAAACCACTGTACCTGACCCCATGATCTTTCTAAATTATAAATGTCTATAGACTTATATCCCGGGTAAATATAAGACAGATACAATTTGGAGGGATTATTATGTTATCCATAGCTACCAGTTTTGGTGGGAGTTCAAAAACAACTATTCGGAAGAGCTATCCATCTGTTTTTAATAATGTTAACTTATCGAAATAATTGAAGATGCGTTTAGAACTAATTATGTAAATTTAGCCAAGGATATAAAAAAAGATATCTCTAATAGAGACATCCATGAATACATTATTAGCCACAAGCCAATTTTAACTGCAGATGATTTCGGTTATTTATCCAATCTTATACCTTCTGTTTATTTTATAATCGGTACAGGAGATTATGGCCCTCAGCACAGCTCAAAGTTCTTTGTTGATGAAAAGTATATTAAACTATGCACACGAACAATGACCCTTGCTGTTTTAGAGCTATTAGATATAGAAATATAATTAAATGTCTATATGCACCTGAGTTAGAGGATCATTGTTTTAGAGCTATTAGATATAGAAATATAGTTAAATATCTAAGGTTTCTTTGATTAATTGTTTCAGTACAGGAATTACCTCGCCGGTCTTCACAGTTTATTGCGTAAGCAACTGTGCCGGTCTTCAAAAGTGACAAATCAGGTACGTCCCCCTTTGTCATCAAAAAATAATTTCCTAGTAACAGATTTTTAAATATGAGTTTTACTATAAAAATTTAGATAAAATAGAAATAACATCATATCAATGTATAGCATGCGATAATCCCCGGCCCCATGGAAGTCGGCATATTCTTACTTAACGAACATGCCTATGATACGCCCTTATCTTGGCGCACTACCTGACCCCGTGGTCTTTTAATCCCTCTGATAATCTTATAACCTCGAGACCTCGGTATCTTTACGCAAAATATTTAAATACTCTTCATAGGCAAATACCCTATTTCTTTGAGCACTTTCCGTTTGTTTCAATATGCCCAATTCAACAAGTTTATTAACTGCATTGGATACGGCACCAAAAGAGAGATTTAGCTCCTCACTAGTTTTACCAATATCAATAATGGGGAAACTCTCCAAATAATCAAACACCCTCATGATGGTTTTAGCCGCTCTGCCCGTGTTTTCCACGACTCTAATATTTTTGTTATGCAACTCCACCAGCTTATCTATGGTTTGAACAGCATCTATCGCTGACTCATTAATAGCCAGCAAAAAGAATTTAATCCATTGCTCAAAATTACCTTTTGCCCGGACTTCCGTCAAACGGTCATAGTATTCAATCCTGTTTCGCTTTAAAAAGTATGAAATGTATAGAGTTTCATGGCTTAGGAGCCCTTTCTCCATCAAGAAAAGATTGATTAAAAGCCGGCCGATTCTTCCGTTGCCATCCAAAAATGGATGGATAGTTTCAAATTGATAATGAATCAGGGCAATTTTAATTAAAGGCTCTATTTCATCCTCATAATTAATAAATTTTTCCAAATCGGACATAGCCTTAAGCATATCATCCGGATTGGGTGGAATATAGCGAGCATTTTTTAGCGTACTACCTGCCGGACCAATCCAATTCTGACTGTGCCTGAACTCACCCGGATTTTTTTCTTCTCCCCGAACGTTCTGCATCAAAATCCCATGGATCTCTTTTATTAGGCGATTGCAAATAGGAAGCTCCTTAAGTTTTCTCCTAGCGTATTGTGATGCCTTAATATAGTTAATAACATCGGAAACATGACGGTTGATGTTTTTTTCAACCCTTGGATCCAAAATATCATCTAAAGTTGCTTGTGTGCCCTCTATTTGCGAAGATAAAAGGGCTTCTTTACGTACATACATGGAAACAAAAAGTTCGATATTCGGTATCTGCCTAGAAAGGCCTTCTAGAATACCAATGTTTCGGTTTCCCTCAGATAATAGGCCTATCATCTCTTCATCAATTTTTATAGGCGGTTCCGGTGGCAAGGGCTTTGGTGCAAAGGATTTATATTGAAGTTCCCCTGTTAAATTAACACGATATTCTCCTGCTCTATTCTTCATTGTTCACATCCCCTAAAATGAAATAACAATCCTGAAACAATCCTGCCTATTTCATTATATCAGATAGTATAAAATAAGCGAAGCATATATTGCTACATTATTTCAGTTTAGCCATCTATATAAAATAGTATACTTTTCCGGGACGAAAAAGAACCACGGTACCTGACACCGTGGTCTTCCGTGGTCTTTTTTAATCAGGTTCCTTCCGATATAATTCGTAATTTTTCATATCTATTACATACCCCCCATTAATCAATATATCTAAACCTAAAAGCCCATTAATGTCTTCATATTGGAATGATGTAAAATCTATATTATAATCTTTCAAGCTGTAGTTTCCTATACTGATTTCCTCTACTTTTTTTGAAAATGCATATTCTTTTCCCCCAATACCATAGGAAACAACCAACTCATCATCAGCACTTACTCTGATGCCAATATTGTCTACACATTCTTGAGAAATCAGGGTACCTGAAGCCCCTGTATCGATTACAATATTATTAATCTCCTTCTTTTGTCCATTATATGCAATCCCAATAGTTGTAAAA
>DASRMZ010000213.1:0-8336 GCA_035647675.1 Thermoclostridium sp.
ATTGAATGGGCTGAAAATATAGGTCCTTCAACTTTAACTATTATCCAGTATATTTTAGATACTAATCAAACTGAAAAATTAGCATTACAGTCTATTTTTTCATTAAAGAAATCTGAGAGGCATTACACAAAATATGAAATAGAAAGAGCATGTAAAATGGTGATTTCAGCAACTAAACGTCCGACTGTTAAGAGTGTTCAAACGCTTCTAAAAAACAACAAGAAAAATGATGCTGAAAAAGCCTTAAAGCATCAGAAGGAAGTAAGCGAAAACAGTTATGGCTTCACACGAGGCGCTAGTTATTATGGAGGGGGAGACGAGTAATGAACCAGCAAACTTTAAATAAATTATATGAGATGAAACTTACGGGTATGCTAGAAGCTTACAAGGAGCAGTCAGAAAATAAAGAATTTCAGAAGATGGATTTTGAAGACCGCCTATCATTACTTATCGATTTGGAATACTCACGGCGTAAAAGCAATAAACCTCAAAGATTAATTAAATCAGCAACATTTATAGACGCTAACGCCTGCATTGAAAATATTGAGTACTATGAAGATCGTCGGTTAGACAAAAACTTGATCCTTAAACTAGCAAATGGCGTTTATATACAGGATTATCATAATATTATACTCAAAGGGCCAACAGGTTCTGGCAAATCATTTATAGCGACTGCATTTGGAATATCTGCTTGTCGCCAATTTTATAAGGTTAAATATATACGCTTACCAGAATTGCTAGACGAACTTCTGCTTGCGAAACTATCTGCAGATGGAAGTTACCGTAAACTAATTAAAAAATATGCCAAGGTAGACCTGTTAATTTTAGACGAATGGTTACTGACAGAATTAACAACTGACGAGGCGACAATCTTATTGGAGATTACCGAATCACGCCATAAGGTAGCATCTACTATTTTTTGTTCGCAGATTGATCCAAGTGGTTGGCACACAAAGTTAGGTAACGAAACAATTGCGGAAGCAATTCTAGATAGGATCATTCATGATTCTTATCAAATTTTGATTGACGGCGAAATATCTATGCGTGAACGTTATGGATTAGGTAAGTAAGGGCTCCACATTATGAGCTAAATATAATAAACCCTTTAGCCTGATAATCTTAATAGACTAAAGGGTTTTAGTAGCTGGTAAAGAGGTTGTCAGTGAGTGGTAAAAACTCTGTCATTCGTTGGTAAAAAAGATGGCGTTAGTGGTACATTTGAGTGGCCGTAATCACATAGTACCTGCCAACCCAAACTCCTAACTCACCAAATATTCTGACATGGTTCATTAATAGAAAAGCGAGCTGCTTAACACTCGCTATCTTATAATTTTTTACCCAAACAACACTTCTTGTATTTCTTCCCACTGCCACAAGGGCATAGATCATTCCTACCTATCTTCTTCACAGCAGAAACGTTAAATTCAAAGGGCTTGGCTGGAAGTGGTTTCATATTAGGCTTATCAAATTTCTCAAAGATTTCATGAGGTGTATGGCCATTGTTCTCCCAAAGCCTTACATTATTAGATAGGTCCATTACTAACCCTAATACTTCATTAACTTGTTTTTCATCTTTAAAGTTCACTTCAAAGAGATTAAACAGATCAAATATCAGCTGCATATCAGAACCTTCTACACATTCCCATCTTATGTTTTGGCAAAGCATCTCTGCTATTTCAGGCTCTTTAGAGAAAAAACTCTTCGTCATATATTTCTCTAAAGTTAAATATTGTTTTGGGAGGTCATAATAAGCCGTGTCTAAATATTTCAGTAGCTCTTCCTTGGGGGGAACATAGTAAGGCTTGTCCGCTTTCTTCCTTTGCATTAACTTAAACTCATCAAACTCCATAATCGTTTCATGAACAAAATGGTCCTTGTAGGCATAGACATGTTGCCTACTCAAGTCTTCATAGAAATATACTTCTAGATCTTCAATGCTAAGTTGATCCTTATTTTGGCCATTATAAACATCTACTACAATATCAGCAGGAACCTGCCCATATAAATTCGTTAAGGCTATAATGTACTGCTTTATTAAATCCACCTATACCAGCTCCATTTCCATAACTTCAATACAATCCCGTTAGCTCACTTTTACTAAATGGCGTCAAACTGTTATAATTAATAAAAAACAAGGAGGAATGTATTTTGAGTTCATTTAATAAATACATAAAACAATGGTTGAGTTATGCTGCAAATTTTATTAAAGCACTCTTTCTTAACAACATGGCAAAAAATCTTGAAATCATAGCTTTAAAAAGTCAATTAGCTCTTTTAACTGAGCAATTAGAAAACAAAAAGATTAAAAAGCCACAATCAAACAAAGCTTTTAGAGAACTCTGGGTACTGATTTCTAAGTTTCATCCCGATTGGAAACCACTACAATCTATCTTTAAACCTGACACGGTCATCAGGTGGCATAGAAGCGCATTTAAATTTCACTGGAAAAGAAAATCAAAAAGGGTAGGTAGACCACCTATATCTAAAGAAATTATAGACATGATAAGAGCTATTCATAAAGAAAATCCTTTGCTTTCCCCTGAAAAAATACATGAAATGCTTGTATCTTTAGGGATTATAAATGCGCCTGCCCCTAATACCATCACTAAATACATACCTAGTACCAGGAAACCACCTTCTCAAAAACAACAGCAGTCATGGAAAACATTTCTGAAAAATCACAGTAAGGATATCTGGTCCATGGACTATTTCACTGTCCCTACAATTCGCTTCAAAATCCTTTATGTATTAATTATTATTAATCATGGTAATAGGAAAATCGAACACTTCGCAGTGACGACAAACCCTAATCTTCATTGGGTCAAACAACAACTTAGAAATGCTACCCCTTATGGGTATAAGCCAAAGTACTTAATTCATGACAATGACCCTGTTTTTGTCAGCAAAGATTTTCAATTGTTTTTATCTAATATGGGCATAAAATCAAAGCGAACCTCTTATTATTCGCCCTGGCAGAATGGGATTTCAGAAAGAGCCAACGGAATTATTCGCCAGGAATTAACAAACCATATTATCCCTCTTAGCCAAAAACACGTTACTAGCTTGTTAGATGACTATATCAATAACTATTACAATACTCACCGTACGCATCAAGGTATTAATTGTAAAACTCCGATACCATTGCCAAAATACAAACCTAGCAAATTAGAAAATAGTAAGCTTAAAGAAACCCCAATTTTAAATGGTTTGTACCATACTTATGATAAGGTAGCATAATATACTCTGAAAAATTTAGACCTATTGATTAATAGGTCTATTTGGTATTCCCAAAAACAAATGCTACAAACTAAATCTTGATTTTAAAGAACTTCTTTATCTGGGAAGTTCTTTTTTATTGGTGAATCAGTCAGGTTGCCGTGTTAATTACCGTTTGGATTGATTATTGAAGTGGACAGGTAAGCTTTACTGCCGTCTTTTCTTTTACCAACTCACCTGCAAGTAGTCCCAACTTCCTTTATCATTAAAGTTTAAATTTTTTGATCTCTCCCGATAACTCTTCAGACATGGATGCCATTGCTTTTGAAGCAGATACAATTTCTTCCGTCAAAGCTATCTGCTCCTCACTAGATGCCGCTACCCCTTCAGAATTAGCAGCAAACTCCTGACTTACCTCATTTATCTCCTGCATGGTACGCTCAAAGCCATCACTGGTTCCAGTCATTATTTTTACACTTTGCGCAACATCAGCTACTATATTCTCCAGTTGCTTAGCCTGTCCGTTGATGACGGAGAAAATTTCTCCGTTTTCTTCAATGGCCTGAACGCTGGCGTTTACAGATTTTACACTGCTATCCATCATATTGACAGCTGTATCCACTCCATTTCTTACTCCTACAATCAGCTTTGCTATCCTTCCACTAGCATCTGCAGACTCTTCAGCCAGTTTTTTAACTTCATCAGCTACCACGCTAAATCCTTTCCCTGCTTCTCCAGCTCTTGCCGCTTCAATAGCCGCATTTAGTGCAAGCAAGTTGGTCTGCTGAGCTATACCACTGATTACTTCAATAATCTGCCCTATTTGATTAGAGGTGCTGCCCAAATCAGAAATAACATTCGACGTTCTTTCTGTATCCGCTTTCAGATTATTGATTTGATCAATGGATTGGGTAGTCGAACTACTTCCTCTAGCAATATCATCTATCATCTGTGCAGTGGTTTTTTCCATATTACTCGTACCTATATTCACTTCATTGATTTGGTTCATTAAATTACCCAGGTTTGACAGTGCAGAATCAATCTGGCTCGATTGTTCTTCCGCACCAGAGGCAATTTCCAAGATTGTGCTTCCCACATTCTCAGCCGCTTGGCCGACTTGCTCCCCTGATGCATACAATTCCTGGCTTGATGCAGCTACCTGACCCGATGTATCCGTTATTTGCATGATAATTGTCCTCAAGTTCTGAATCATGGTAGCAAAAGAATTTGACAGCTTGCCCAGTTCGTCCTTTCTCTTTAAAGAATCTTCGGCAATTTCCACGGTCAAGTCCCCGTTTGCTAATAGTTCCGCCTGCTTGGCAGCGGCAAGTATAGGTTTTGTTATTGTTCTGGAAGAAAAATAAATAACAACCGATGTCAGAAGAATACTAAGTATAATAACTCCGAACAATATAAATTTTAGATTATTTATCATTCCCATATATACCGCAACCGGCTTATAGGATAAAATATACATACCATACTTATCACTGTTGCTATAAGCAGCAATATAATCAATACCATCCCTGACAAAAAAACCAATCCCTGTTTCCTCTGATATCATTTTATGATAGAAGTCCTGCAATCCATTTTCCTCATCCTTAAAATCCAAAGATAAAACAAGGTCTGGCTCTGTTGATGAAATAACAAGTCCCTCTGGATTCAAAATAAGTGTTTTTAAATCATCCTCTGAAGAATTAGTATCGATAATATTTTTAGACAAATTGTTCAATTCTATGGCCATTGCTACTGTACCTAAATGGTTGTCATTGTTTTTTATAGGGGCTACTATTGTCATAACGGGCCGTCCAGTAGTAGGTGATTCTCTTGCTTCGCGTATTAGCAAACTATCCGTGCTTCCTACTTCTTCGTTTTCCCATCCGACAGATTTACCTCCAATTCCATCTGCTATATCTATATTTTTATACATTAAAAATATATTCTCAAAAACGCCATTTCCCAGTTCGAAATTACCCTGTAGATTTTTTGAAATCTTCTGCAGGTCTGTATTACTTGGATTGGTGGAAGTGATCATGGCCTCACTTAGGGAATCAACTACACTAGGTTGCATTGCAATTGATTGGGCTTGCTTTTCCAGGTCAGACAAGGCCAATTCAGTTTGATTTCTCTTTTCAACAGCAATATTTAACAACTCATTACTAGCTGAATCTTCCAAATACCTTTGAGATAAATAACTAGCTGTAAAAAGACTGATGAGCATAGGTATTAACATGCACAGAACAGATACTGAAAAAACCTTCCAACTCAATCCCTTAAATCTAATAAATTTATTATTACTCATGGTATAATCCTCCTATTTTTTATGTATTATTCGACAATTTATTTGCAATTCCTTTCATTAACTGCAATTGCAAGAATCTGCTGCTTAATGTAAGAAGGAACTTGAATATTGCACGCACATAGGGCCGTTGATTCATAATGAATTCAACTTCTTTCTTGTACATTTTAGCATTATTTTTATTTATATTTCGATATAATATGCCATTTTTCTCCTCTATGTCTATTATAACAAAAAAACAATTTATTAGCAATCTCAATTTCCTCACATGCCAAACATAACTGGCAATTATTTGTGGTAGCAAAAATGACCAGCAACCTTAGATTGTCAGCCATTTTCTTTTTGACTATTGCCTTATCATTGTCTGCTATTATCAGAATAGTTTTTGAGTTGTTTAGGGTCAGACCCTCTTGCGAGAGGGAAAAGCCCTCGAGCTTGCTAATGGGTATTGGCCACCCTTTACTTGCAGATGCAGAACTTGGAAATAAGTTCTATGAAGGTAGATTAGATGAAGTACGCCCTTGTATATATTGCCACCAAGGATGTTTGGGCAGGATATTCCAGAATAAGGACATTAGCTGTGCGGTAAATCCAGCTTGTGGAAAAGAAAAAAGCTATGAGCTAAAATTAGCAAAGAAGCGAAAAAAAGTTATGGTTATAGGTGGTGGCCTAGGTGGTATGGAGGCTGCAAGAGTATCTGCAATTAGAGGACATGAAGTGGATTTATTTGAAAAAAAGGATGAACTAGGCGGAGTATTTATTGCAGCAGCAGCACCTGATTTTAAAGATGATGATAAAGATTTATTAGCTTGGTACAAGAAACAAGTTGGAAAATTACCTATTAACCTTCATATGAAGACAGAAGTTACTAAAGACATGACAAAAGGATATGACGAAATTTTTGTCGCAACGGGAGCTGTAGAGAGAAAGTTATCTACTCTAGGATTTGATAATGAAAATGTTAGTTATGCTATAGATACACTTTGCTACACTGAGATAAAAGGTGATGAAATTGTAGTCATTGGTGGTGGACTTACAGGGTGTGAAATAGCCTAAATGTTAGCTAGTGAAGGTAAAGGGGTAACAATTATAGAAAAAAGTGAAACCATTCTAAATGTATTTGGCTTGTCAGCAGCAAACTATAATATGATGATGGAACTTCTTGACTACTATAATGTAAAAGTAATTAAAAATGCTGTAGTTGATAGCTATGAAGATGGCGTAGCAAACATTACAGAAACCGAAAAGAATTATCCTAATATTGCAAACCGTGCAAAACGCTTATATGCCCTTGGTGATTACGGCCACCTAAATGTACCACCTCTGACATCTTTTTTACCACCTAGTGACAATAAATGTACCATCCAGTGACAAGTTGTTTACCACCCCCCACACCCCTTGTATAATTAAGATACACACAACTAGTGTGACAATAATTATATAGGAGGTGTTTTGCATGATTAATTACCGTAAAATCTTGGAGCTGCATGACGATGGAATCAGTTTAAGAGGCATTGCGGCAAGCACGGGTCATTCCCGTCAAAAGGTAACAAGGGCTATTGATTTAGCCAAAGAAAAAGGACTGGTATGTCCACTGGATGAAGAAATGACTGATAAATGGATTGAAGACTTTCTTTTTCCTGAAAAATCACAGGAAGGATCAGGGCGGCAAGCATTAAACTTTGATTATATTCATAGGGAACTCGCGAAACCTAATGTTACATTATCCCTTCTTCACTATGAATATGAGGCTGAGTGTAGAGGAAATAATAAAATCCCCTACTCCTACAGAAGCTTTTTACGCCACTATAGCCAGTACGCAGCTAAGTATAAGGCGACTTTGCGAATCCGTAGAAAACTAGGTGAGATTATGGAAGTTGATTGGGCTGGCTCTACAGCATTTATCATTGACCGTGATTCTGGTGAAAAGGTAAAGGCATATGTTTTTGCAGCGACATTACCATGTAGTCAGATATCTTATGCCGAAGCAACATTATCCATGGATCTGCATTCCTGGATTTCAGTTCACAACAATGCTTTTGAGTATTTTGGTGGTGTTACACAAATTATCGTCCCAGATAATCTTAAGACAGGTGTAACGAAACACACAACAAAAGAATTAGTCTTAAATCCTACCTACAAAGAAATGGCAAGTCATTATGGCACCATTATAATGCCTGCACGCGTTAGAGCGCCAAAAGACAAGCCAAGTGTAGAGGGAGCAGTTTGTACGATTTCAACATGGATTATAGCAGCCCTTAGAAACACACATTGCTTTACCATTGATGAATTAAATGAAGAAGTTAGGAAGAAACTTGATGAGTTTAATCATCGGCCTTTTACAAGGAAAAAAGGCTCTCGATTTTCAGCTTTTGAAGAAGAGGAGAAATTCGCACTTTCTCCTCTTCCAGCCACTTCATATAAAATGTCTGAATGGAAAACAGCAAAAGTGAGGCCAGACTATCATATTTCAGTCGATAGCATGTTTTACTCTGTCCCGTATGAATACATCAACAGGCAAGTTGAGATAAAGCTCTCAGATACGTTTATTGAGGTGTTTTTCAATCATATGCGGGTAGCCTCTCATAAACGATTATACGGGAAGTTTGGTCAATTATCTACTGTTCCCGACCATATGCCTGATAATCATAAGCTTTATATCGATCAGACACGAGAATCGGCAATTGAATGGGCTGAAAATATAGGTCCTTCAACTTTAACTATTATCCAGTATATTTTAGATACTAATCAAACTGAAAAATTAGCATTACAGTCTATTTTTTCATTAAAGAAATCTGAGAGGCATTACACAAAATATGAA
>DASRMZ010000214.1:0-2683 GCA_035647675.1 Thermoclostridium sp.
AGGTTATGTAGTTATCAAGGTGGCAAACTGTGGTCTGTGCCACTCTGACGTTGGGGCTTTAGATGACCCAGGTTGGGTTGGAAGCATAATTAAGAAAGTTCCAGTTATTATGGGTCACGAAGCCTCAGGTGTCATTACCGAAGTTGGTCCTGGTGTTGAAGACTGGAAAGTTGGCGATCGTGTAGCAGTATGTCCTATGTATACTGAAGATGATGCTGGTCCAGGTTATGGTCGTGACGGTGGATATGCAAACTACACAACATCTCCTCAAGAAATGTTAGTAAAAGTTCCAGATAATGTAGACCTTGCACAAGCAGCAGCTGCTACCGATGCTGGTATGACCTCATACCATGCAGTAGTACAGGCTGGTGGTATTAAAGAAGGTACTAAGGTTGGTATGATCGGTATTGGCGGCTTAGGGACAGTAGGTGCTCGTGTTGCGATTGGCCTTGGGGCAAAAGTTTATGCCGCTTCTCGTAGTGAAGAGGCTCGTAGAAAAATAGAAGCAGATGGTGCTTTTAAGACAGCTGAATCTATCACTGAATTTAAAGATGAAAATCTAGATGTTATTATTGACTTTGCCGGTGCCAAGCAAACTCTAATTGATTCTGTTGAAACAGTTGGCTTCAAAGGCAAAGTTGTCGTAGTTGGTATGGCTGCACTAGAATTCCCGCTAAATGTTACTACTTTAATTACAAATCAATTAGAAGTAGTTGGGTCAAATGGTGGTACAAAAGAAGATATTGCAGACATTCTTGACTTAATTTCTAAAGGTGAATTAGCTATTGATATTGAACTCATCGACTTCGATGAAGTGCCAGAAAAAATTGATATTTTACGTGAAAGATCAGTAGAAAACCGCTTTGTCACAGAAATGAAAGAGAAAGATTACCAATAATTAGTTACTATACCCCCTTAAAGTTCAAACTTTAAGGGGGTTTTGTATGTAGCACGCCTTCTTTTCACTCCCTCACAAGTCGTGTTACAGCTTCCACATGCCTTAAGGTGACAATAAAGATGTCGGTGAGAGATATTACCCCCTTGATGGTAGAGTATATTTTCAACCTTAGACAAAAATAATTACCTTAAATGTCCATAATATATTTTTTCTAAGCATAATTACTCATCGTAATTTTCTAAAAACAGATCAAAATCACTCTTGAATAATTGGTCTTGTACAATGCGGTACTTTTCAAATTGTGTTTCAGCATGGAGCTTTGCCTGTTCTGCTGATATTTTCCCTGCATCCATCAACAAATCTCTACCGTTGAACTCTATAAAACTATCTAAGCGATTTGCCCAATCCTCCATTGTCATCGGAATGCTGTTCTCTGCTTGTATTTCTGCATAATCGAGATACATTGAAACTAAGCGATTTAAAAAGTCAATTTCTTTTTCAGTCAAATAGTTTTTTGCAATGGAAACATCAAATTTCTGAATTTTTCCTTTTGGTGCCGATTTCCAAGTAGTCAATCCCATATTCTTTCGTTCTGAATCCGCTCTCTCCATAATCATTTCTGCTGCAGTGTGTCGATGAACGGCATAATGTAGTTTATTCTGCACTTTTTTAAAAAATTCCTTTGTGGTCTTGGCTGATTTGTCATAATCAACGGCTGTAGAATAAATATCTGTAATTTTTTGATAGAATATACGCTCCGATTCTCGAATTTCACGAATTCTGACAAGCTGTTCTTCAAAATATTGATTCGTCAATTTATGACCAAGTTTAAACCGTTCATCATCCATAACAAAACCTTTTATTATGTAATCTTTTGCAATTGTGATGATCCATTTACGGAATTGTACAGCTCTTTGATTATCTATTTTGAACCCAACAGCAATGACTGCCTGTAATGCATAGAATTTCACTTTATATGTTTTCCCATCACTAGCAGTATGTGCAAAAATTGCACATACTGCATCTTCTTCTAATTCATCATCTAAAAACACTTTTTTTAGATGTTTTGTAACTACAGAACGATCAATCCCATATAGTTCTGCCATCATTTTTTGTGTCAGCCATATATTTTCATCTTGGTAACGAACTTCAACGGAACTTTCACCACTTCCTGCAACAAATGTCAAATATTCTGCTGCTGAGGAAACTGGTAGATTGATTTCCTTATAGTCTGTTAAACTTTTAATCGCTTTACTCCTTTGTTCTTCCAATCTTTTTATTTTGCATTCTCTATCATTAGATTTCATAATTAATTACCTCCTATCTCTAGCTTTTTTTCAGCATTGAATTATCCTTAATATAAAGCGTTATAACCACTGTGTGCACGTTAATTTTCCCATGTTAAGTCCACTCTTTGTTTTTTTAATTCGAGATATTTCTATAACTATCTTTTTACCATCTACTGCTGTCATTTTCAACTGTACGATTTTAGCGTACGTTTCATTTTCTTCATTCACAGCAGTTCTCCTCCATAATAGATTTATATTTGACCCTTTACATTTACAATAATTGTATCATATTAACATCTATAGAACAAACGTTTTTAAGTTTGTACCTAAATACAACAATAACCACTTCTCCATAATGCTCATATTTTAAATAGACATATTCCCGAGAACAACAAGGGCATCGAATGTCATCTATACATTCAATGCCTAATCCTCCTATAATTATTGATATGCCCGGGCTTTATGCCTTTACAAGCTTCACAACTACCTCACAATG
>DASRMZ010000215.1:0-7484 GCA_035647675.1 Thermoclostridium sp.
TGGATGAAGGAAGTGGTTGGATGGGTTACACTTAATAGGACAGATCCTCCTTATTTTGAATATGGGGAAGGAAATACAGTGACAGGGGCTCTAGCTGATTTCGGATTTCTGGAATGCGATGAGGCTGAACAAGTTCACCGTTTTAATGGGAAATGGGTACGCACCGTATATGACTATTTTATCTGGAATGGGGAACAGTTTTGGGAGCTGAGCAGTATACCGGGCAGTTATTCAGGCGACCCCATTGATCTTAAAATCATCAGAAATCCTAAAACCAACGCGATAGAAAAACTAAAAGAAATGAGCAAATCAGAGACTAGAGAGGCTTTGAATTATCGTCCTGATTGGTTTGAAAAAGTCTTAGACGGTTCCGAGGGTTCGAATGCCCATATATTACAATTAGGCCCCTAATCTCAATGATGCCAATAAACGACCATAGCATTTATACAAAAAGACATCTGTGTTTCTACCGGTTTGTGCATTGACTTTGTTTTTCACAGGTAGCATTTATGCATTCGAACATCCATTGTAAGTATCAGTTTTTTAATTATTAATTAAATGAAAAAAATCCTTTCTAAAAATTATGTCCACTTTTAGGCTTGGAGTCGTTGCCAAAATGCTCCATAATAAAACTGAATTTATGCTGTATAGTCGTATGAAAGCTTGCCACTAACATAAAAAAATAATAAAATAAATACAGAATTTTTCCAATATCGTGCAACCGGGGATAGTATTTTACGAGTATATAGGTGAAGGGCTTTTTCCCCACTGGACATAGGAGGAGTGAACATGGAAGACAACCGCATAGTTGACTTGTATTGGTCACGTTCGGAAAATGCAATAGCTGAAACTATGACCAAGTACGGGAAATACTGTTACACAATTGCGTATAACATCCTCGCAAACAACGAGGACGCAAACGAAATTGTGAACGATACATATATGGGAGCATGGAATAGTATGCCACCGCACCGTCCATCAGTATTATCTACGTTTTTGGGGAAAATCACACGTTGTTTGTCTATTGATAAGTGGCGTGCAAGGAACACAGATAAGCGCAGAGGTGGTGAAATTGTACTTGTCATCGACGAACTGTATGATTGTATTCCAGATGGGAATAGCGTTGAACTTGAGGTTGAGACTGCTGAGTTGGCAAAGATGATCAATAACTTCATCAAAACGATTCCTCTCACAGAAAAACGTGTCTTTATCTGTCGCTACTGGTATCTCGACTCTATTCCCTCTATCTGCCGGCAGTTTGGATTTACGAACAGCAAGGTTAAATCCATGCTTTACAGGACGCGGAGAAAACTCTTGACCTATCTTAAAAAGGAAGGTGCATATCTTGACAGCTTATAATCTTCTGGATGCCATCGGTATGATAAATGATGAAGACATCCTGGATGCAAAAGAAGCAGTTCGTACTGTTGTTAACCATATGACTGTGCGACACGGCTTCGTTGTAAGAAAACGCGGGCGGCGAACAACGATCTGCATTGCTGCTGTGATTGCTATTATATTCGGTTCATTTGTTACGGCAATGGCCGTGAACGAAGATTTCCGTTATGCGGTTTACTCGTTCTTTCATATTTCTACTCCTGATGTTGGGTTACCTGAAGAAGATGAGCCAAAGCAATCTAACGATTTAGAGGTAATTTATGAGACAGACATAGAGAATATCGTAAATGTTGAGTATATCAGAATTAACGGGAATTTTGATTATGGCAGGGGACTGATTTACCTCCACGGCGAAGCGGGTGACGGCTCTGCATTTTACACTATAAAGAATGGTCAGCTTGAAAAACTAAAAACAAACGAAACCAGTTTGGCTTATACATGGAAAGGTACGGAGTATGATATTAAATTTAGTTGGTGCGAAGAGGATGGTGCAATCTATATTTATTCAACCGGAAAAGAGCCCGCGAACGATGCTTTCTGGTATGTCTCTCCAGTAAACGGGAGAACCGATGTCGTGACTCTCACTATTTCTTTCGGGCGGCAAAATGATTACTCCGAATATACTTTCTTTCTGAACCTGAATACGCAGGAAGTGACAGATATATTTGATGGTTGCGGTGTTGACCAGCTTAGCGGTATTACAAGTACGGTGTTTTCGAAGGATATGTCAAAAGCAATTATTACCTGCGGCAATGGCACATCTGTATACTATTGCGATATGAATACGAAAACGCTGCTTATGGTATCGGAGTTTACCGGGATGCCTGTAAATGCAGCATGGTTCTTAGATGACAATACAATTTTCAGTTATACGGTTGATGAAAATAGCAAATGCACATGTTGGCATATTTTCCCTTCCACTAATGAGTGTACGCTCCTTTTCACCGACTTGCCGATATACAGCCGGACATCTGGGAACGGCATTATCTTTACCGGCACAAGATATGGCCTGTATGTTGACTTAGACAAGACCACATATATGTATGATTTCAAAACAGGTTCCCGTGCAATCGTGGAAGGCTTAGCTTACTCTGGAGAAGATGCCACCGTCATCATGAATGCCAACGGCACAAAAATGTTGTATGCAAAATTCGACTACACCGCTGATAGCCTTGCCATTTCTCAACTGGGCGTAATCGACATTGAAAAAGGCATGTTTACTATTCTTGAGCGCAAAGGGTATGAAATAAGGGACGAAGCTGCGGTAAGCTGGTTCGATAACGACAGGATATCAATACTGGCAACCAACAGCAGCGGAGAAAAATATCTTTATTTGTATTCGTTCACAAGCTAAGTCAAAGCCGTTGTTGCTCATCATTAAAGAAAGGATGTAATTCCATTGGGCTAAGTAAAACTATGTACGATGCTTTTTGGTACAGGAAGTTAAAAGATAAATAAAGAGGAGGTTGGATACCATGAAACGCAAAGGCTTTAAGCTCTTACCATTGATCCTATCGCTTTCTATGATTACAGCCATTATGCTTTCTGGCTCCGCGTTTGCATTGTCGAGCGATTCGGCTGTCTCAAGTGAAGATGTAATCTACAAGACAGTTTCTGCTATGGATTCGCATGATTGGGAAGCCTATGTTACCCTGCAATGCAAGGAAAACAAAGCCGATTATGAAACCTTCCTTGGGAACAAGGATAACGAGGGTAAGCAACTCGGGTTGTTTAATATAATCTCTGCAAAAGTGTTTGAGATAAAAGAGCTTCCTCTCGAAAAAATCACTGCATTTACCAAGATCAATGAATATCAGAAGAACTATGAAAACGTGGCTGCATATTATGTAGGTATTGACTATGCGGTCCATGAAGAATCTCAGTATTACTTTAACGGTGTCAATTATAATCTGGTGCTTGTTGGCCAGGAAAAAGGACAGTGGAAAATCGTTGAAATGTCCGATGCTCCTGTTGAGAGTTTTGTTTCCATGGGTCTGAGCTTTGGTAGCAAAGAAGAAGCTAAGGCTTTGAAGATCATTGAAGTTCGTATTTCCGGCACGATTATTGGAAGCGAATGCGGACGTTAAGGATTCAACTGCAGACCAGGTTTACATACCAAACACCGAAGTGACCAATACAACTACCGCAATCAATGCGGTTGGCAGCATTGGCCTTGAAAACAGTGATGGCAATATCTTTGAAACGCAATACCTTGCGGGTACTAGCGGCACTGCTGGAACTGCAAGTACCGGAAAGATTTCTCAGTGGGGATCAAAGTATCTTTCAGATAACGGTTATGGATATTTATATATTTGTAGATACTACTACAACTACTCTGATAAATCCACAGGAATTGTAAATACATTTGCATATTGAAACGATCAGATTGTAAAAGACAACAAAATAATTAAAGCAATACAAAAACAATAGTTTAAGCTGAACGACCATGAGGGCTTGCCGTCTGCAAATTACAGGTGGCAAGCCTCTTTCCATAGCTAATAAAATTGTGGTCTTAAACTAATAAACTTACAACCTGAGTTCCCGGATTGTGTAACGATAAACCTCGAAAACCCACATAAATACTGAAAAGTTCCATTGTTATAAATGTTGCAAGTATAACGATGGATTGCTGAACGAATTTACAGCGAGGCCTTGATATTACAGCATTCTCAAATTGACCTCGTTATAAATTCCGGGAACTTAGGTTACAAATTAACTCTGCTTAGCGAGTGGGCTTTATTCTGGCCACCTTGAAAATACAGCAATTACAATCCTTGAAAGCTTACTGTGGCTACATTTATTCGGCACTTTTGTTTAGATTGGATAATAGAAGACAGATGAAACATCCCTATGCCTTTTATTATATCATTCAATATCAATAAGATATACTATTAAAATAGTACTCAAATCGATTATTGGGGCATTTTCAAAAAGTCAAGTGTTTTTTTAATTTTTCTGTGATTTTATTAAAATATTTTTATTTACATTTTATTACATCTTAGCTTTATGACATTGGTCTGACGTCCCCTTGTTTCCTTGTTTCTTTCCTTGTTTCTTTTAGCGTCCCTGGATTATACTATAAAGTTATATGATAAATAAACAACACAAAGGCACCATCTTTATGTGTTTTCGTTCCTATGTGTTTTCCTGCTCATTTATAGAACCTATTATGGACTCTAACAGTTCAACATACCCTGTCAATTGTTTTAATCCGTGGTCCGTGAGTTCATACACAGATTTCATTTTCTTTTTTTCAATCGTTTTTTTCGATTTGATATAACCCCAGTTTTCTAATTTAGTCAACTGCACACTAACATTCCCATCAGAACCTTCCACCATATTTCTCAACTCCACAAAGGTTTTTTTACCGCTGACTAGGCAACTAATTAACTTTAGCCGCATGGGTAAACTCAATGCCTCCGATATATTGTTTATATCCATAATGCATCCCCGGATCTTTTTAGTACATATGCTAAAATAATATATCCGACTGTAGTAACAACGTTGTAAAAAATATATACAGCTAATGTGCCGTTTACCTTCATGGTATTATAGAATACAATATCTAACAGTAGAAAAACAAACAATATAAGCAATGATATGCCAGTAAGCCATTTTTTGTTTGTTAAAATACTGCATATTATAAAACAAAAAGTTACTAACATTATATTAATCAACATATTAAACTCAGCTAATTTGGACATGGTACCTAAAGTAAATTCCGATGGTAAAAACAAAATAATCCCACACCTGACCGCTATCATGATAAATGGTAAAACCACGGCAATAATTCCCCACGTAGCCATACAACTGAGGTAGTATTTGTTTGATACATCCTTTTCACCTTTAAATATTTTAATATAAATAATCAATATGCTAACTGAGATTAAAATGTTAATGAGGAAAATAATAAAGGGAAGAAATCTATGATTCATACTATTCCTAAAAAACAGAATCATGGGTGATGCGATTATAAACAGGGCTAACCGAAATACTCCATACAATAACAAAATTGTATAAAATCCTTCAAAATTTGATTTTGTACTCTCAAGGGTTTTTTTAATTGTTTGGATATCAGTATATGCTTGATCCTTATTTAATTTCATAATGTACTCCCTCCACAGATATATTTTAACTTTATACTATAAAGTTGTTTATATTATAAACCTTATTGCAACATTTGTCAAGAAAAAAATCAGCCCTAGCTTCCAGAAAAACAGGTCAATATTTACTTGATTTTGAGGAAATAATAAAGATATATTTTTTCCCAAAAAACCACCAATCACTATAAACCTGCACACAGATCTTATTGAAACATTAAAAAGGGCTATTACAATAGTAATTTTTTAATTGCCATTGTAATAGCCCTTTTCTATGCCGGGAAACACCTTTGATTAATAAACCTACTCAACAAATATCCTTGTTGAAGGGAGCCTGAATTCCATTAATTTTGGAAATGGGCCATTAAAAAATATTTAGCTTCATTCATCAGAATAATAGAATTCTGTATACAAGAGAACATTATCTATCCCAAAGATACTATCAAAATGAACAGTAGTTGTATACTGAACGGTAGAGGTTCTCCCTCCATCAATAACACTATAGGTAGGGCTCGAGATATTGGTCAAAAAAACATTTGCAAGAATGGCAGGTATCGTTAAATTAATCCTAGAATCTCTACAAATTCCAATTCTACTCCCATCATACACAGCGTAGGTGGCTGTAATTGTAAAATATTCACCTAAACTCCATGTAGGCTTTGTCCTAGTTTTTATAACGTGTGAACTGGGAACAATTTTATTTTGTTCTGTGTCTGTTTTTATAAATACTATTTCTCTTAAGGCAATATAATCAAGCAACTCTTTTTGCTGCCTAGCCAGCTTTCTGATTTTATTTTCATATTCCTCGAGAGTGATTTTGCTTGCATCAACTGTTACATATCCAAACTTAAGACTATATTCATCGTTAATATTATCTAATACAGTTTTATATGCTGATATATCTGGGGATGTGGCAAATACACTAACACCTGATACCCAAAGAATGGTAACCACTAAAATTACACTTAATATTTTTTTCATATATTCCTCCCTTTCTGGTATTTCACAGCATATTATTACAAGCAATACCAAACAGGACAATCGCTTCTATAACCCCTTTAAAACTAAGATATTTATCTTCCCTATAGTTTCCCACCAACTATTATGTCCCTTAAAATGTTTGATTCAGGTGATTCTTTTGAGTTTAATGTGCTAAATTAAAATTGCCGCAGTTTCTTTGCATTGCCCAGCAACTTTGTCTGATGAACAAACAGTATACAGGTAGTGCTTACATTTAAAACTGTAGCCATTAATGCCAGACTCGCAAAACGGATTCTATTATAGAATTTGCTGTACCTTCTAAATTATCATTTGAAATGCAATTTTTATTAACCATTAATCATTTAAATTTTACAACTTCCGGAGGTAGCCTCAGCTCTTTCGCCATCTACAACTACTATAACCCTAGTACGATAACTGAAACCTGATATGCCTTTATAACTTTTCGATAAAAATGCACTACCGGTTCCGTTGATGCTCCATGAGGTTACACTTATCCATCCTCCAGAGCTATATCTTTCTAAATACATTGTCCCGCTAATTGGATTTGAAGGGTTTTTTGCTTTGACGAACACTTCCGGATAAAGAGTTGTACCACTTGCAGAAATATATGGAGAAATACTACTGATATTATCCCAAAATGGTTCTACTGTTTGGTAGTCCTTACCTGTTGTCCTTTTTAATTCAATTGCATAACTAATATTTGTTGTACCAACCCCGGCTAATAATAATGCAATAGCTACTGCTGTTACAATCGTTTTTTTAATTTCATAAAAAATCCTCCTATCATTATTTTAGGTTCTTACCTATATAACGTAGAAGGAGGAAAAAAGGGACATATTTTTAAAATTATTTTAAAATATTTTCTGCAACTTTAAAAATCTCATCTTTATTTAGGTTTCCTGAAACATGGCATTCAATCTCGTCTTGCTGCCATATTAAATAAATCATTTCATCAATTTGCCACATATATGCTTTAGATTCTTT
>DASRMZ010000216.1:0-6151 GCA_035647675.1 Thermoclostridium sp.
GAAATGATTATGCTTTTCTGTCTGCAAAGACCAAATGTGCTAAGTTTCGGTGATTTGGCACTGGTTAAAGGGATGCGTATGGTTTATCATCATAAGTATATTGATAAAGAACGGTTTGAAAGATATCGTAAACGCTTCAGCCCATATTGTAGCGTAGCAAGCCTGTACTTTTGGGCAGTTGCAGGTGGTGCAATTGAAGGGATGAAGGATTATGAAGATAAGAAAAAATGAAGTAAAGAAAATGGGGTTTATAGGCTTTTAAAACTTTAGTGATGTAACCTTAAAAATATTAGCTATAAGTATATGTAGTGCCTAGCATCTATGCATAACCGCAACATATTGTATAACGGAACTTACAAAAATATAGTCTCGCAAATGCCCATTTGCGAGACTATAAAGCATCTTTTTGCACGTATACATGAGGTGTTCTCTTAAAAAAATGAAAAACTAAGAATGAGTGAGTAAAATGAAGTATTTGAAAGTATAGTAAGGGGGAGAATATGTATTACTCAACACATTACAAATCTTCTGTCGGAGATATATTAATTGCAAGTAATGAAAACAGCATTATCGGTCTGTGGATTGACGAGCAAAAATATATTGGAAACACAATGCCCAAAGAGATAATTGAAAAAGGTGACATTCCAATACTACAAGAGGGTATAGCATGGTTGGATGATTATTTTTCTGGTAAAAAGCCACAATTGTCCAAGCTGCCACTTGCCCCAATAGGTGGACAATTCAGGCAGCAAGTGTGGAAATTACTTACTGAAATACCCTATGGTGAGCTGACAACGTACGGTAACATTGCAAAAGAGGTTGCAAGACGTATGGGGAAGGATAGAATGTCTGCGCAAGCTGTAGGTGGTGCTGTTGGGCACAATCCTATATCCATCATTATACCCTGCCATCGTGTGGTAGGTTCGAATGGGAGTCTAACGGGTTATGCCGGCGGAATTGAAAAAAAGATAATGCTTCTAAAACATGAAGGTGTAGATATGACGGGGCTATTTATGCCTAAAAAAGGTACTGCATTGTGAAGATGAACAGGATCATTTCGCAAGAACCTTTGTAAATGTCATATCTTAAAATTCTTTGATGCAATTATTAGAATTAATGAGTTCAAGAATTCACTGCCGAATGGTCTATCTTAATCATTCTTTTCATAGCTATAACTAAAAAGTAAACATTATAAATGATTAAGGGATCTGTCATGAGAAAAACATGTATTCTAACAACTAAAAAAATATTTCTATTTACAATATTACTTGGAATCATAGCAGTAATCTCGCATTATGCATATGAACTAAGTGGTGAAATACTTTTTGTAGGATTGTTTAATCCTGTAAATGAAAGTGTATGGGAACATTTAAAGTTTATGTTCTTCCCGCTATTATTATGGTGGGTAGCTATGTACCTAATAAAAAGTGATGAATGCGTAAAGTCAACAAACACATGGATAGTATCTGCCGCAGCATCTTTAGTTGTAGCACCTTTGTCAGTTTTACTGTTGTATTATGGTTGTAAAGGTGCTTTAGGGCTTGAGTCTGTATTTTTTGATATCCTATTAGTGTTTATATGCTATTTTTTCACATTGTGTATTGCGTCCCGTATTTTTATGTGTTCAAATCCTAAGTCGTGGGTATCTGCTGTATTGGTTGTTATAGTCCTGGTCATATTTATAGCGTTCATTGTATTTACATTTAACCCACCACAATTTCCAATTTTCTGTTCTAATCAATAATAGCATTCTATAAAAACATACAATAACCAGATAAGCGAATGTTTTCGCTAATGGGCTATCCATGCCAATGGTTGGCTTTGTTTTTTTAACATTAAATAATTACTACATTTATTTGATATAACACAATAACAAAGCAAATATTTACAGCATTTCATAAATATTTATAGAGAAAGATTTCCAATTATCTACTATGATAAATACTATAGTGGCATGTATAGAATATGCTAAAAAAGTGATTTAGTAGAAGGAGGGTTTTCTTATGAAAAGAGTTTTATCCATTCTATTGGTAGTCGTTATGCTATTGTCTGTAGCGATAATGGCTACAGGCTGCACTTTACCTACACCCGCAGGGGGAACTAGCGGTGGCAAGCTGATCGGGGTGGCAATGCCCACCAAATCACTTCAACGTTGGAACCAAGACGGTGACAACATGAAGAATTTATTGGAGAAGGCAGGATATTCAGTAGATCTGCAATATGCAGCAGACAGTGTTGAAATGCAGGTATCGCAGGTTGAAAACATGATTACTAAAGGTGCTGAGGTCCTAGTTATTGCCTCCATCGATGGTGAGTCTCTTGGTGGTGTTCTTGAGCAAGCAGCCAAAGACAATGTTAAGGTTATTGCTTACGACCGTCTTATTAAAGGTACACCTAATGTTGACTTTTATGCAACATTTGACAACTATAAGGTTGGTGTTATTCAAGGTCAATATATTATTGATACATTGAAGCTTGACCAAGGTGAAAATGGACCATTTTCCATGGAAGTATTCGGAGGGTCTCCTGATGACAACAATGCTTATTACTTTAACGGTGGTGCAATGGATACATTGAAGCCATACATAGACAGCGGTGTTCTTGTGATTAAGTCTGGTCAGACTGATATGGAGCAAATTGCAATATCAGGTTGGAAGTCCGAAGGTGCTCAGGCAAGAATGGATAATTTGCTTACAGCGCACTACGCCGATGAGAATGTTGATATTGTTTTATCTCCAAATGATAGCCTTGCACAGGGTATTGTTGCTTCATTGAAGGCAGCAGGCTATGGTTCTAGCAGTAAACCATATCCGATTTTGACGGGACAAGATTGTGATGTTACCAACGTAAAACAACTAATAGCTGGTGAACAATCCATGTCAGTATTTAAAGATACAAGGACATTGGCTGAAAAGGTAGTCGGAATGGTTGAGGCCATAATGAAGGGTAGCGAACCTGAAATAAATGATACCGAAACCTATGATAATGGTGTAAAAGTGGTACCGTCCTACCTATGTGATCCTGTATTTGCGGATGTAAACAATTACAAAGAATTATTAGTTGATTCTGGATATTATACTGAGGATCAGCTAAAGTAAGGGAATTTATCAATCATGTCTTTTAGGGCATGGTATAAACTAACTTCACTTTCAACAGGGGGGATATCCCCCCTAATGAAGGTGCGTACCTAGTCTTTTGAACTTGTTCAAAATGCACACCTTACAGTTGTAACCTGTTTAGGTTACATTACTGTAACGCACCACAAGCCTCGACCAGTTTTAAAAAACCTTTATTAAATCAAGGAGCATCAATATGTCAGAGTATATTCTTGAAATGAGAAATATAACAAAAACATTTCCAGGTGTCAAAGCTTTGGACGATGTTAATTTGAAAGTAAAGAAAGGGGAGATACATGCTCTGGTTGGTGAGAATGGAGCTGGGAAATCCACATTAATGAACGTATTAAGTGGAATTCACCCCTATGGAACGTATTTTGGTGATATCTACTTCAAAGATAAGAAGTGTGAGTTCAAAAACATTCGTGATAGTGAAAAGAGGGGCATAGCCATTATCCATCAGGAGTTGGCTCTTAACCCATATATGACGATAGCCGAAAATATTTTTCTTGGAAATGAACGTGCGGTCAGTGGCATTATCAATTGGCATGTAACCAATCAGGAAGCAAAAAGACTAATCAAAAAAGTTGGTCTTAGGGAAGAACATGATACGCTGATTAAAGATATCGGTGTAGGAAAGCAACAGCTTGTTGAAATTGCAAAAGCACTCTCCAAAAGTGTTGAATTGCTGATTTTAGATGAACCCACAGCTGCACTTAACGATGAGGATTCAAACAATTTGTTGAATCTTCTTCTTGATTTGAATCAAACTCAGGGTCTTACCTGTATTATTATATCTCACAAAATACATGAAGTTACGAAAATTGCTGATGAAATTACCGTCATCAGGGATGGTGCCTTGATTGAAACCCTTGTCAAAGGGAAGGATGATATTTCGGAAAACAGGATTATTAAAGGTATGGTTGGTAGAGAGCTTGTTAATAGATTTCCACCAAGAACTTCCCAAATTGGAGACATTGGTTTTGAAGTTAAGGATTGGGTAGTTTATGACCCACTTGATGAAGAGCGGATGCGGATAAAAAATGTCAATCTAAATGTGAGGAAGGGCGAAGTGGTGGGTATTGCCGGTCTGATGGGGGCTGGGCGCACGGAGCTGTTTATGAGCCTTTTTGGAAAGGCTTATGGGAAAAAAATCAGTGGTACCATTTTAAAAGATGGTAGGCAGCTTAGACTGAACAATGTAAGTGATGCCATCAAAGAAGGTCTGGCGTATGTGACTGAGGACAGAAAAACAGCAGGACTGGTTTTAATCGATGATATTAGAAAAAATATAACGATGGCAAGCTTGGATAAAGTTAGTAAAAACAATATAATTAATGAGTACACGGAGATAAAGGTTGCTGAAGAGCAAAGGAAACTATTGAATATAAGGGCCTCCAGCATCTTTCAAAAAACAGGCAACCTATCGGGTGGAAATCAACAAAAGGTTGTGCTTAGCAAATGGATATTTTCAGAGCCTGATGTACTGTTTTTGGATGAACCCACGAGGGGCATTGATGTTGGTGCTAAATATGAAATATACAACATAATCAACCAGCTTGCCGAGCAAGGCAAATGCATTGTGGTTATTTCATCTGAATTGCCTGAGGTATTAGGTGTCTGTGACAAAATTTACATAATGAATGAAGGAAAAATGGTTGGCGAAATGACAAGGGAAGAGGCCTCTCAAGAGAGCATTATGAAGTGTATTATGCAATCCGTTCATAATAATGGCGAAAGCCATTAGCCATTTAGCCTTGTTAAAGATGCTTATCGAAATATAAAAGCTTCAATCAGTTAAGGAAGGATTCAAATATGGAAAAGATTAGAGATGTTCTAAGGCGTAATATGAGACAATATGCCATGCTTTTTGCATTGTTGGTCATTACTTTTATATTCCAGATACTAACTAGAGGAATACTGTTAAAACCAATTAATGTATCAAGACTCATTCTGCAGAACAGTTATATATTGATTCTTGCTATTGGAATGGTGCTATGTATTTTAACAGGAGGACATATAGACCTAGCTGTTGGTTCCACTGTTGCACTGGTCAGTGCATCATCTGCATTTTTCAGTGTAACCCTTGGAATACCTCCAATATTCTCCATTATTCTTGGGTTATTAGTTGGGGTTTTAGCAGGTATGTGGCAGGGGTTCTTTATCGCCTATGTTAATGTCCCACCGTTTATTACAACGTTGGCGGGTATGTTGATTTTTAGAGGGATCAACAATATTATACTGAATGGGCAGACAATTCTTTTGCCAAGACTTTATGTTACTATTGCTTCTGATGTTATTCCTGATATATTTGGTAATGGTACGGAATTACATATTACCACCATTGTTGTTGGATTCATCGCAGCAGCAGCATATGTTGTGATGGAGCTAATTAACAGGGGGCGTAGAAAGAGGTATGAAGTTGACACTGAAGTCAATCACTGGTTTATAGTTAAGCTTGCGGCAATTGCAGCTATAATTATTCTTTTTTCTTATTGGCTGGCTAGGGCAAATGGTCTTCCCTATGTTGTTATTCTATTGATTGTGCTTATTGCCATATATACTTTTATTACAACAAAGACCGTTGCTGGAAGGCATATTTATGCATTAGGTGGAAATGCGAAAGCCGCAGAATTATCGGGAATCAAAACCAAAAGGGTGATGTTTTGGGTCTATACCAATATGGGCTTTATGGCAGCCATAGCGGGTATTATCTTTGCAGGAAGACTCAACTCCGCAACACCGACAGCAGGAAGTGGTTTTGAGCTGGATGCTATTGCTGCTTGTTTTATCGGGGGTGCATCGGCCAGCGGTGGTGTTGGAACCATTATCGGTGCAATTATCGGTGGTTTTATTATGGGGATTTTGAACAACGGCATGTCCATTATGGGAATCAGTATATTTTGGCAGTCAATTGTTAAAGGTTTGGTCTTGATTGCCGCCGTAGCTTTCGATGTTTATTCAAAATCAAAAGCCAAGGTTAGTTAATTAGGATAATTAGTATAGAAATTCGTTTAGTTTCATAAGCAAATAAG